>NZ_JBJJLO010000010.1:0-92530 GCF_046230915.1 Pseudomonas sp. KCJK8993 | reverse complement strand
CGGAATACGAGGTCCCGGGGAGTCTGGGGGGCGGGGAGTTGTGTAAAAGAGCAGGATGAAACCCCCCGCCCCCCGCCGATAGCCTATGGTTAAGCCCAAACCGCTAAAAAGGGAGTTCGCAGCATGTACCGTTGGCTAGCCAGAAACCTGGGGAATGTGAGTGTCAGCCGCAAGCTCGGCATCGGCTTCGGCCTGGTGCTGTTGCTGACCCTGCTGATCACCACCACCGGCTGGAATGGCCTGGCCCGGGTGATCGAGCGCGGCGACAAGCTGGGTAATATTTCCTCGCTCAACGCCATGACCAAGGACCTGCGCATCGCCCGTCTCAACTATGAGATGAACCATGGCGAGCAAGGCCCGGCAGCAGTCAGCGACATGCTCAAGCAACTCGACGAAGGCCTGCGCGCGGTCCACAGCAAACTGCAGCAGCCCGAAAGCATCGCCCTGGTGGACCAGCAGTTGGACGCCGTGGCCGAGTACCAGAAGGCTTTCGCCGACATGACTCGTGCCACCGCCAGCCGCGAGACCGCCCGCTCCCAGCTCGGCACCACCGCGGACAACGCCGTGGCCCGGGTGGCCGAGGTCGAGAAATCGCTGCTGCAAGGCGATAGCGTGGCCCAGTTCAATAGCGTCATCGACCTGTCCAGGCTGATCCAGCAGGCACGCTTCCAGGTGCGAGGCTACACCTACAGCGGCAAGGCCGACGCCCGGCAACCCGCCCTGGACGCCATCGACAACGCCCTCGGCAACCTGGCCAGCCTGCCATCGCGCCTGCCCGAGCAGCACATCGCCAACCTGCAGCAGGCCAGCGACTCGCTCAAGGCCTACCGTGCGGCCGTCAGCGCCTTCAGCGACGCCGAGCAGGCCAGTGCCGCGGCCCTCAAGCGCATGGCCGCCCAGGGCGATCGCCTGATGGACCTGAGCAAGCAGTTGACCGTCGAACAGACCCACAAGCGTGACGCCGATGCCAACCAGGCCCGCAGCACGCTGTTGTTCGCCACGGTGCTGGCCCTGGTCTTCGGCCTGATCGCCGCCTGGGCCATCACACGGCAGATCAACCTGCCCTTGCAACAGACCCTCAAGGCCGCCGAGCGCGTGGCCGCTGGCGACCTGAGCCAGAACCTGGCGGTGGACCGGCGCGACGAGCTGGGCCAGTTGCAGAAGGCCATGCAGCGCATGACCCAAGGCCTGCGGGAGTTGATCGGCGGCATCAGCGAGGGCGTGACCCAGATCGCCAGCGCCGCCGAACAGCTATCGGCGGTTACCGAGCAGACCAGCGCCGGGGTCAACAGCCAGAAAGTCGAGACCGACCAGGTAGCCACCGCCATGAACGAGATGGCCGCCACCGTACAGGAGGTGGCACGTAACGCCGAAGAAGCCTCCGAAGCGGCCGTGGCCGCCGACCAGCAGGCCCGCGAAGGCGATCGAGTGGTCAACGAGGCCATCGCCCAGATCGAACGCCTGGCCAGCGAGGTGAGTCACTCCACCGAAGCCATGGGCCAGCTCAAGCAAGAGAGCGACAAGATCGGCAGCGTCCTGGACGTGATCAAGTCGGTGGCCCAGCAGACCAACCTGCTGGCCCTCAACGCCGCCATCGAAGCGGCCCGGGCCGGCGAGGCCGGGCGTGGTTTCGCGGTGGTGGCCGACGAAGTCCGCAGCCTGGCCCAGCGTACCCAGCAATCGACCGAGGAGATTGCCGAGCTGATCGTAGGCTTGCAAAGCGGCACGCAGCAGGTGGCCAGCACCCTGGATACCAGCCGCAGCCTCACCGACAGCAGCGTCGAGCTGACGCGCCGGGCTGGCGGCTCGCTGGACAACATCACCCGCACCGTCTCGGCGATCCAGGCGATGAACCAGCAGATCGCCGCGGCGGCGGAACAACAGAGCGCGGTGGCCGAAGAGATCAATCGCAGCGTCTTGAATGTGCGCGACGTGTCCGAGCAGACGTCGTCGGCCAGCGAGGAAACCGCCTCTTCGAGCGCCGAACTGGCGCGCCTGGGGATTCACCTGCAAAGCCTGGTGGGACGGTTCAAGGTCTGACCCCTGTGGCCGCTGCCGCAGGCTGGTAAAGAGCCTGCGGGGGCGGATCGACCGTTGGAAGGCCCCGCGGGCCTTGTCGCAGCCTTGCAAGCTCGACAACGGCTACAGGGCGCCATAGCTGGAAACCCTGTGGGTCTTCCAGCGGCTACAAGGCCGGGTTACAGGACCTGGCGCAGGAAAGCCTGGGCCCGGGGGTCCCGGGGGGAGCTGAAGAACACCTCGGGCGCGGCATCTTCCAGCAGCTTGCCGTGATCGAAGAACAGCACCCGATCCGCCACTTCCCGGGCAAAGCCCATTTCATGGGTCACGCAGACCATGGTCATGCCTTCCACGGCCAGGGTCTTCATCACATCCAGCACCTCGCCGACCATCTCCGGGTCCAGGGCCGAGGTCGGCTCGTCGAACAGCATCACCTTGGGCTCCATGGCCAGGGCCCGGGCGATCGCCACCCGCTGTTGCTGGCCGCCGGACAATCGCGAGGGGAACTCGTGGGCCTTCTGCGCAATGCCGACCTTCTCCAGCAGGGCCAGGGCCTTGGCCTCGCGCTCGGCCTTGCCACGCTTGCGCACCACCTTCTGCGCCAGGCAGAGGTTGTCCAGCACGGTCATGTGCGGGAACAGGTTGAAGTGCTGGAACACCATGCCCACCTCGCGGCGGTAGGCGTTCACATCGGTCTTGGGATCGGCCAGTTGCAGGCCATCGATGCTCACCGAACCGGAGTCGAAGGTCTCCAGGCCATTGAGGCAACGCAGGAAGGTCGACTTGCCGGAGCCGGACGGCCCGATCACCACCAGCACTTCACCCTTGGCCACCTGGGTGGTGACGTTATCCACCGCGCGCACCACTTGGCCACGGGTGTCGAAGACTTTTACCAGATCGCGGACTTCAATCACTTTGCGCGAGCCTCCGCTCAAGCCGGCTGGCCATCTTCGACAGCGGCAGGTTGATCAACAGGTACAGGGCCGCCACGCAGAACAGGATCTCGAACGGCGAAAACGAAGTGGTGATGACTTCCCGGCCGCTCTTGAGCAACTCGGTGATGGCGATCACCGACACCAGCGAAGTGTCCTTGACCAGACTGATGAACTGCCCGGCCAGCGGCGGTAACACTCGCTTGAAAGCCTGGGGCAGCACCACATGGCGCATCGACTGGCCGGCGCTCAGGCCCAGGGAGCGAGCCGCCTCGTTCTGCCCACGGGCAATGGACTGCACCCCGGCACGGACGATTTCCGCCACATAGGCCCCGGTGAACAGCGACAGCGCGGCGATCCCGGCGAACTCCCGGGACAGGTTCAGCACCGTGCCGATGAAGAAATAGAAGATGAAGATCTGTACCAGCAGCGGCGTGCCGCGCACCAGCTCGACATAAAGGGTCGACAGATCCCGCAGGGTCGGGTTGCTGGACAGCCGGCACAGGCCGGTGGCCAGGCCGATCATCAAGCCCAGCACGCCGGACACCACCGACAGCCACAGGGTGGTCCACAAGCCCCACAACAACGGCCCCGCCGCCCAATGCCGGGTCACCCCGACCACATCGCCTTCGGCCACGTCGTCGCCGCTGGCCACCTGCAGGCTGCTCTCGTCGACGCTCAGGTGCTGCTCGTTGCCAGAGTCGCCCTTGAGGGTGACTTCAGCCTT
The DNA here is from genome assembly GCF_046230915.1 of Pseudomonas sp. KCJK8993. Classification (NCBI taxonomy): domain Bacteria; kingdom Pseudomonadati; phylum Pseudomonadota; class Gammaproteobacteria; order Pseudomonadales; family Pseudomonadaceae; genus Pseudomonas; species Pseudomonas sp. KCJK8993. Next base: position 88,852 of record NZ_JBJJLO010000010.1, on the reverse strand, counting down.
GCCGCCCTTGCGCACGACCTCGGCGACGGTGGAGATTTCGGCCGCGCGCAGGGATTCCTCGGCCTGGTAGGCGAAGTACTGCGGGACGCGGTTCCAGCGCCATTCATAGGACATCAGCGAGGTGGCGTAGTACAGGGCGCCAGCCAGGCCGACCAGCACCAGCACGGTCAACACGTGCCAGGGCCATTGGGCTTTGTTCTGTTTCATTGGGTTTGCGGATTCCGAATGCTGGGTCGCCAGGGACGCCGCCTTGGCCGGCAAGCCTCGCGCCTACATGGATTGCGCAAGTCTGTAGGAGCGAGGCTTGCCCGCAAGCGGGGCAACCCGGTCTGTCTGAACGAGTGTTATTCCATGTCCTTGAGCCACTCGGAACTCTTGAACCACTTGTCGTGGATCCGATCGTAGGTCCCGTCTTCGTGGATCTGGTGCAGGAAGTTGTTGATGAAGTTGATGCTGTCGTAGTCGCCCTTCTTCAGGCCGAAGGCCAGCGGCTCGTAGGTGAACGGCTTGTCGAGGAAGACCAGCTTGCCGTTGCCGACCTTGTTCACCGCCACCACGTTGTACGGGGCGTCGTAGATGAAGGCATCGGCCTTGCCGTTGACCACGTCCAGCACCGCTTCCTGCTCGTTGTCGTAGCCGTGGTACTTGGCCTTGGCGATCAGCTTCTTGGCGACCATTTCCCCGGTGGTGCCCAGCTTGGACGTGATGCGGTAGTCGGCGCTGTTCAGGTCCTTGTAGGACTTGATGGTGCCTTCCAGATCCTTGCGGATCAGCAGGGTCTGGCCGACCACGATGAACGGCTCGCTGAAGTTCAGGCGCAGGTTGCGCTCCTGGGTCAGGGTCATGCCGCTGCCGATCATGTCGAACTTGTCGGTGAGCAGGGCCGGGATGATACCGTCGTAGCCGGTGGAGACCATCTCCAGCTTGACCCCCATGGACTTGGCCATGGCCTTGAGCAGGTCGACTTCGAAACCGATGATCTCGCCGCGCTTGTTGGTCATCTGGAATGGCATGTAGGTCGGGTCCATGCCCACCTTCAGCGATCCACGCTTGACCGCGTCGTCGATGGCGCCGGCCTGGGCCGTGCTGACCGCCAGCATGGCTGCGGCCCCCGCCAGCAGCAGCGAAAAATACTTCTTCATTTCAAGTCCCCTGAAAGCCATTTTATTGTGGTGTCTGCGCGTCGCAGTCCATTGTTGGCGAACCTTCGGATACCAGTTCGTGGTCGATCACGCACCGAAATTTGCGGGTGCGATGCTAACGCACTCGGGTATTTGCACAAGGTTTTTATTGTCGGACGAAAGCGCCGGGGACGAGCGGGGGGCGCAGAAAGCAAAACGCCCCCGGGCATGAACCCGGGGGCGTTGGCATCACGCCGGTTGTGGCGTCGCGGCTAGCGGCTGCAACGGCAATAGCGGGGCATGGGGATCGGCGGTCACCGACTCGCGCCAGGCACCCAGCCATGGGCTGTGGCCTTCGCTCCAGACCAGCTGGTGCAGGCGCCCCAGGGCCACCGGATCGCTCAACAGCGCCAGGCGCTCGCTGTTGTTCAAGGCCGCAGGACCGACCTTGAGAGCATGGCGCACCCGTTCCTGGCGCAACCATTCGATCGGCTCGGCCTGGGTGTGGCGGGAGGTAGCCAGGGCACAGGCCAGGGCGTTCTGCTGCGGATCAACCACGGCCCGGATGAAGCCGTCGTTGAGCGCGTGCCAGCGGTTCTCGTGGGTGTACTGGTCCGTGGCCAGCAGCGCCTGGGGCGGGGCGTACTCCTCGGGAATCAGGAACAGATTCTCGTCACGAGTCTTCAGGCCCAGGCCGACGCGGCTGGAGATCACCGACACCGGGATCGACAGCATCAGCGAACCGACGATCGGCACCAGCCACCAGAGGAAGCTGGGGTTCAGCCAGATCACCAGCAACGCCCAGCAGAAGCCCAGCAGGGTCTGCGGGCCATGGCGGCGCACCGCCTCGCTCCAGGGGGTGGAGTCGTCGTCACGCTGTGGCGAGTTCCAGGTCGCCGCCCAGCCGAGGAACGCAGCCAGCACGAAACGGGTGTGGAAGATCATTCGCACCGGCGCCAGCAGCATGGAGAACAGCATCTCCAGGAGCATCGACAGGGTCACCTTGAACTTGCCGCCGAACTCCTTGGCGCCCTTGGCCCAGATCAAAATGATGCTGAGCAGCTTGGGTAGGAACAGCAGCACGATGGTGGTGGAGAACAGCGCGATAGCCTTGTCCGGATGCCACTGCGGCCACAGCGGATACAGCTGCCGCGGCTCGAGGAAGTACTGCGGCTCCATCAGCGTGTTGACCGCCAGCAGGGCCGTGGACAACACCAGGAAGAAGAACCACAACGGCGCCGACAGGTAGGACATCACCCCGGTGAGGAACACCGCGCGGTGCACCGGATGCATGCCCTTGACCAGGAACAGGCGGAAGTTCATCAGGTTGCCGTGGCACCAGCGGCGGTCGCGCTTGAGCTCGTCCAGCAGGTTCGGCGGCAGCTCTTCATAGCTGCCCGGCAGGTCGTAGGCGATCCACACGCCCCAGCCGGCACGGCGCATCAACGCGGCTTCGACGAAGTCGTGGGAGAGGATCGCACCGGCGAACGCGCCCTTGCCCGGCAACGGCGCCAGGGCGCAGTGCTCGATGAACGGCTTCATGCGGATGATCGCGTTATGGCCCCAGTAGTGGGACTCACCCAGCTGCCAGAAGTGCAGGCCGGCGGTGAACAGCGGACCATAGACCCGGGTGGCGAACTGCTGCATGCGCGCATACAGGGTGTCCATGCCCGAGGCCTTGGGCGCGGTCTGGATGATCCCCGCGTCCGGCGTGGCTTCCATCAGGCGCACCAGGCTGGTCAGGCATTCGCCGCTCATCACGCTGTCGGCGTCCAGTACCACCATGTACTTGTAGTCGCCGCCCCAGCGACGGCAGAAGTCGTCGAGGTTGCCGCTCTTGCGCTTCACCCGGCGGCGACGGCGGCGGTAGAAGATCTTGCCGAAACCCTTGGTCTCGCGGCAGACATCCAGCCAGGCCTGTTGCTCGGCCACGCAGATATCGCTGTCGTTGCTGTCGCTGAGGACGAAGAAGTCGAAACGGTCCAGGTCACCGGTGGCCGCCACCGACTCGAAGGTGGCGCGCAGGCCGGCGAATACCCGGGGCACGTCCTCGTTGCAGATCGGCATCACCAGTGCGGTGCGCGCGTTCTCGGCGATCGGCTCGTTGCCGGCGCTGGCGCCGGAGATGCGGTACTTGTCGCGACCGGTCAGCAGTTCCAGGAAGCCCATCAGCGCGGTCCAGAAACCTGCCGAGACCCAGCAGAACAGGATGCCGAACAGGATCAGGATGCTGGTCTGCAGCGCATAGGGCAGTACCTGCTGCGCGGTCTGCATCAGCGGCTGGTGCACCACTTCTTCCAGGTCGACGAAGGCCCAACCCTGGTACGGCATGATGCCTTTCATGTACCAGCCGGCGACGATGGTCTGGCCAAGCATCAGTATCAGCAGGATATAGCGGCGGATCGAACCGACGGTGCGCCAGCGGGCAGCCGGCAGCACTCGCTTGTCCTTCTTCGGTGCCGGCGGGTTGGTGCGCCCGGTCAGGCGCCGCCAACCCCGTACCAGGATATTGGTACGCCATGGTTCGGGCACGACCCGGGTACGCCGGATGGGCGGTGCTGCCTTGAGGCAGATCCGCCCCTGGGCATCGACACCCAGCATCTCGGCAGCGCTGAGTTCGTCCGCGGTGCTCAGGGCCAGGCGCTCGCCCACCGAAGCCTGGGCGGCATCGGCGGGTTCATCGAAGGCCTTGGACGACAGGCGCTGGTGCAACTCGCTGAAGGATTGGCAGCTCGCGAGTTCCGCGCGCTGCTGGTCCGACATGGGCAGGTGGGCCAGGTACTCGGCAAGCGACTCTGGCTGTAGTTGAGAGTTACTCATCGGCAGGCAACTGGTAGCTCCAGGTCTCGGTCAGGACTTGTTCGGTCTTGGCCGGTTCCGGCGTGGCAGGGGCCGCTTCGGCAGCAGCAGGCTGCTTGGCGTCTTTAGAATCCTTGTCCTTGGAATGCTTGGCCTCTTTGACATCCTTGACCGGTTTGGCTTCAGGCTGCTTGGTTTCAGCTTGTTTGGCCGCCGCGGCAGCGGCTTCCTTCTCTTTCTTCTCCTGCTGCTTGGCGGCGACCTTGTCGGCCTTGGCCACGGAGGAACTGGAGTTCGGCGTCGAGGCCTTGGCGGGTTCGGCTGCCGGGATGTCGCGCACCAGGGCGGCACGCAGCTCGGTGGCCTTGCTCGGGTCCTTGACCTTCAAGCGCAGGGTCAGGCGCCAGCCTTTGGTTTCCGGATTGTAGCGAACGTTGTTTTCCACCAGCTCGGCGTTGTCGCCGACGCTGACCTGGCTGCGTACTTCGGTGCTCCCAGGCAGGGCCGCCAAGGATGGGCCCTCGAAATCCACCAGGTAGGCAACGCTGCCATCGGGCTGGCGAATCAGGTTGGACTGCTTGACGTCACCGGTGGAACGCAGGGTCTGCTCGACCCAGGCGCTGTCAGGAGAATGCAGGGACGCTTCGTCCATGGTCCAGTGCAGGCGGTAGGCGAAATCCAGCGGCTGGCCAGGCTCTGGCTGCTTCTCCGGGTTCCAGAACGCCACGATGTTGTCGTTGGTTTCGTCCGCAGTCGGGATTTCCACCAGGTCGACGGTGCCCTTGCCCCAGTCGCCCTTCGGCTCGATCCAGGCGCTTGGGCGCTTGTCGTAGCGGTCGTCGAGGTCTTCGTAGTGACTGAAGTCGCGGCCACGCTGCAGCAGGCCGAAACCGCGCGGGTTCTCAACCGAGAAGTTGCTCACGGCCAGGTGTTTCGGGTTGTTCAGCGGACGCCAGATCCACTCGCCGTTGCCGGCGTGGATCGACAGGCCGCTGGAGTCGTGCAGCTCGCGACGATAGTTGAGGACCTTCGACGGCTGGTTGGCGCCGAACAGGTACATGCTGGTCAGCGGGGCCAGGCCCAGCTTGCCCACCTTGTCACGCAGGAACACCCGGGCCTTGACGTCGACGATGGTGTCGGCGCCCGGCCGCAGGGTCAGGCGATAAGCGCCGGTGGCCCGTGGCGAATCCAGCAGGGCGTAGATCACCAGGTGCTTGTCGGTAGGCTTGGGTTGCTGGATCCAGAACTCGCTGAAGCGCGGGAACTCTTCACCGGACGGCAAGGCGGTATCGATCGCCAGGCCACGGGCGGACAGGCCATAGACGTGGCCCTTGCCGACGACGCGGAAATAGCTCGCGCCCAGCATGGTCATGATCTCGTCTTGCTTGTCGGCCTTGTTGATCGGGTACAGAACGCGGAAACCGGCATAACCCAGCTTCTCGGTGGCTTTTGGATCGAACGTGAGGTCACCGAAGTCGAAACGGCTGGGATCGTACTTGATCTCGGAAACGCTGTTGGCGCTGATCTCGTTGATCTTCACCGGCGTGTCGAAGTGCATGCCCTGGTGGTAGAACGACAGCTTGAACGGGGTCTTCTGGTCGGCCCATTCGGCTTTTTCGCTGAGGAAGCGGATTTTCTGGTAGTCCGCGAACTTCATGTCGCGGAACTCGGCTGGCAGGTTACTGCGCGGAGCCTCGTACTTCTGCCCGGCCAGGTCCTTGGCCTTGGTCGATACGTCATCCAGGTTGAATGCCATGAGTGGACCGGCGCCGAGCAGGCAGACCAGAGCAGAGCCCGTCACCAGTACGTTTCGTAACCTCTTGGCAAACAAGTTTGGTGCATTACAGGGACTAACAATCACGAGCAACCCTCGCCGAAAACAGATCAAAAAACCAACGGCCAGCTATCTACATGCCAGGTTGGCGAGCATTGTTCCGACTCCGATGGGGCTAAATGATTCCCCAAACGGCCGTGGACAAGTCTCTACTTAAGTCAAAATGGACCAACGAACGCTGATCCCCGTAGCGCGCGATTATCTAGTAGGCCGCGTTACAACGCATCAGGGATAACAAAGTATTTATCGTGAAAAACAGCGGTTTCCAGCCGAAATCGGTGGAAAAAGCTGTTTCGGACACCTTCAGGTCTGTAACAGGAAGGTCACTGGCCCATCGTTGACCAGATGTACCTGCATGTCCGCACCAAAGCGTCCTGATGCCACTTTGCCATGCAACTGCTGCGCCTTCACTACCAAGTAGTCGAAAAGCTCCTCGCCAAGGGCCGGAGGCGCCGCCGTGGAAAAGCTCGGGCGCAACCCGCTCTTGGTGTCCGCCGCCAGGGTGAACTGCGAGACCAGTAGCAGGCCGCCCTGCACATCGGCCAGGGACAGGTTCATCTTGCCCTCGGCATCACTGAACACCCGATAGTTAAGCAGCTTATGCAGGAGTTTGTCGGCGTTGGCCCGGGTATCCCCAGGCTCCACCGCCACCAGCACCAGCAGGCCCTGGTCTACCGCACCGACGATTTCACCGGCCACTTCCACGCGCGCGCCGGCCACGCGCTGCAACAGCCCCTTCATGCTTCTTCGGGCGGCAGGTCGAGCAGGCGCCGGGCCAACTGGTCGGTGGCCCGCACCAGGGCGTCGGTGATACCCGGTTCGGAAGCGGCATGGCCAGCATCGCGAATCACCTGCAGCTCGCTGTTGGGCCAGGCCTGGTGCAGCTCCCAGGCGTTATCCAGCGGGCAGATCACATCGTAGCGCCCATGGATGATGATCCCCGGCAGGTGGGCGATCTTGCCCATGTCGCGGATCAGCTGGTCAGGTTCGAGGAAGGCGTTGTTGATGAAGTAGTGGCACTCGATCCGGGCGATCGACAAGGCGCGCTGCGGTTCGGAGAAGCGGTCCACCACCAGCGGGTTGGGGCGCAGGGTCGCGGTGCGCCCTTCCCAGCCGGACCAGGCCTTGGCCGCGTGCATCTGGGCGATCTGGTCGTTGCCGGTCAGGCGCTTGTGGAAAGCGCTGACCAGGTCGTGCCGCTCCTCCAGGGGAATTGGCGCCACGTAGTCTTGCCAGTAATCGGGGAACAGGCGGCTGGCACCGCACTGGTAGTACCACTGGATTTCCTGGGGACGAGCCAGGAAGATCCCCCGCACGATCAGGCCAAGCACTCGATCGGGATGGGTCTGGGCATAGGCCAGGGCCAGGGTCGAGCCCCAGGAGCCGCCGAACAGCACCCACTTGTCGATCCCCAGGTGTTCGCGGATGCGTTCCAGGTCGGCCACCAGATCCCAGGTGGTGTTGTTCTCCAGGCTGGCATGGGGACTGGAGCGTCCGCAGCCGCGCTGGTCGAAGGTGACGATGCGATACAGGGTCGGATCGAAGTAGCAGCGGCTCGCGCCGTCGCAGCCGGCCCCCGGGCCGCCATGAAGGAACACCACCGGCAAGCCTTCCGGCGAACCGCTTTCGTCGACATACAGCACATGGGGTTCGTCGACGGCCAGATCGTGCCGGGCATAGGGTTTGATCTGTGGGTACAAAGTCTTCATTACGCGCTCCGTGGAGGTCGGGATCATCCCTGAAGGGACTTCATTCATGCTGCCGTCCGGCATCATAAACCCGAATCACGCAATGAGCATGTCCTTGAGAAAAATGGGGTTGTTGGCCTTACCCACAGCTCGAGCCCGGCGCCGGGCCGGGCTCGCTCATGTCCTGGCAGCTCAGCGGCCGTAGCGCTCCCGGCCCCAGGCCAGCAGGCCTTGCAGCAGCTCCTTGAGCACCATCTGGGTCGGCGCCGCCAGGTCCTCGCGGTAACGGAAGGGTTCGCACTCCTCCATGTAGGTGCTTTGCGCCAGCTCCAGTTGCACCGCATGCACGTGCTCCGCCGGATCGCCGTAGTGACGGGTGATATGCCCGCCCTTGAAGCGTCCGTTGAGCACATGGGTGTAGTCGCCATGGCCGGCGCAGATGCCCTCCAGGCGCCCGGCCAGTTGCGGATCGCAGCTGGCACCGTTGAAGGTACCGAGGTTGAAGTCCGGCAGCTTGCCCTCGAACAGGTGCGGGATCAGCGAACGGATCGAGTGGGCATCGAACAGCAAGGCATAGCCGAATTCGGCCTTGAGCCGCGCCAGCTCGTCTTTCAAGGTCCGATGGTATGGCCCCCAGATCTGCTCCAGGTACTCGCCGCGCTCCGCCTTCGACGGTGCCTGGCCCTCGACGAACAGCGGCTCGCCATCGAACAGGGTCGCCGGGTACAGGCCGGTGGTGGCGCCGACATACAGCGGCTTGTCGTCGCACGGCCGGTTCAGGTCGATGACGAAACGCGAGTACTCGGCCGCCAGGACGCTGGCCCCCAATTCCAGGGCGAACTCGTACAACCGCGGGATGTGCCAGTCGGTGTCCGGCAGGCTCTGCGCCTGGGGTACCAGCCCGGCGGCCACCGCCGGGGTCAGGCGCGTACCGGCATGGGGCATGCTGATCAAGAGTGGCACTCGACCTTGTTTGAAGCTCAGAACCTTTTCCACAAGCCTTCTCCTACACAGTCACTTCGACGCCGTGGCGCACCACGCGCTTTTCCAGGTCGCCGCCCAGCCAGTAGGCCAGGTCGGCGGGACGATCTATTTGCCAGGCGACGAAATCCGCCACCTTGCCCACCTCCAGCGAACCGTGGGTCTTGTCCATTCCCAGGGCCTTGGCCGCGTGCAGGGTGACCCCGGCCAGGGCCTCCTCCGGCGTCATGCGAAAACAGGTGCAGGCCATGTTCAGCATCAGGCGTAACGACAGCGCCGGCGAGGTCCCTGGGTTGAGGTCGCTGGCCAGGGCGATCTTCACCCCGTGCTTGCGCAGCGCCTCCATCGGCGGTAGCTGGGTCTCGCGCAGGAAGTAGAACGCCCCCGGCAACAACACCGCCACGGTGCCAGAGGCGGCCATGGCGATGGCGTCGTCTTCGGTCATGAACTCCAGGTGATCGGCGGACAGGGCCTGGTAGCGCGCCGCCAGGCTCGAACCATGCAGCGAGGACAATTGCTCGGCATGCAGCTTGACCGGCAGGCCGAGTTTTTGCGCGGCGATGAACACCCGCTCCACCTGGGCCGGGGAGAACGCCAGGTATTCGCAGAAGGCATCCACGGCGTCCACCAGCCCCTCGGCCGCCAGGGCCGGAAGCATCTGGCTGCAGATGTGCTCGATATAGTCGTCGGCACGCTCGGCATACTCAGGCGGCAGGGCATGGGCCGCTAGGCAGGTGCTGCGCACGCTGACCGGCAGTTCCTCGCCGAGCCGGCGGATCACCCGCAGGATCTTGCGTTCGCTGGAAAGGTCCAGGCCATAACCGGACTTGATCTCGACGCTGGTGACGCCATCGCGCATCAGGCTCAGCAAGCGCTTGCGGGCACTGGCGAACAATTCGTCCTCGCTGGCCGCCCGGGTTGCGCGCACGGTGCTGGCGATCCCGCCACCGGCGGCGGCGATCTCGGCATAGCTCACCCCTTGCAGGCGCTGCTCGAACTCGCCGCTGCGATTGCCACCGAACACCGTGTGGGTGTGGCAATCGATCAAGCCGGGGGTCACCCAGGCGCCCGCCAGGTCGTGGACCTGCTGGTAATCGCTGGCCGGCAGCTGTTCGCGCCGGCCGATCCACTCGATGTGCGCCCCTGACGTCACGATGGCCGCATCCTCGATGATCGAGTAGCTACCCAGGGCCATGCTGGCGACGTTGCAGTGTTGCCAAAGAGTCTTCATCCAAGGCCTCCGTCAATGATCAATAGTTAAAGAAGACTGGCCGTCGCCGGAACGCGCCTGGCCAGCCACCGGCTTGACCCAGAGCTTGTAGGCCAGCACCAGCAGTACGATCCACACCACGCCCACCAGCAACGCCGCCTGGGTCTTGGGGAAGTAGCCCAGGACCCCGAAGATGAACAGCATGAAGGCGATGGCCGCCGCCGGCGCCCAGGGCCAGAACGGTACCTTGAACTGCAGCCCGGCCACCTGCTCGGCGCTCATGGAGCGGCGCATGGCCACGTGGGTCAGCAGGATCATCAGCCAGACCCAGACCGTGGCGAAAGTGGCCAGGGAAGCGATCAAGAGAAAGATGTTCTCTGGAATCAGGTAGTTGAGCACCACGCCGATCAGCAGGGTCGCCGCCATCACCACCACGGTCATCCACGGCACCCCATGCCTGGAGACCTGGGCAAAACCCTTGGGCGCCTGCCCCTGCCGGGCCAGGCCATACATCATGCGGCCGGCACCGAAGATATCGCTGTTGATGGCCGACACCGCCGCGGAAATCACCACGATATTGAGAATGGTCGCCGCCGAGCTGATCCCCAGGCTATCGAAGATCTGCACGAAGGGGCTGCCCTGGGTGCCGATCTGCGGCCAGGGGAAGATCGCCATCAGCACCAGCAGCGTTAGCACGTAGAACAGCAGGATGCGCATGGGCACGGCATTGATGGCCTTGGGAATGACGCGCTGCGGGTCCTTGGCCTCGCCAGCGGTGACCCCGATGATCTCGATGCCGCCGAAGGCGAACATCACCACCGCGAAGGAGGCGATCACCCCGCTGATGCCATTGGGCATGAACCCGCCATGGCTCCAGAGGTTGCCGAGCCCTGTGGCCTGCTCCTGGCTCGCGCTGCCGATCCCGAACAGCATGATGCCGACGCCGCCGAGGATCATCGCCACGATGGCCCCGACCTTGAGCAACGACAGCCAGAACTCCATCTCGCCGAAGACCTTGACGTTGCACAGGTTCAGCGCGCCGATGAACAGCACGATGGACAGCACCCAGATCCAGCGCTCGACCTCGGGAAACCAGAAGCCCATGTAGATGCCGAAGGCGGTCACGTCCGCCAGGCAGACGATCAGCATCTCGAAGGCATAGGTCCAGCCCAGGATGAACCCCGGCAACGGCCCCAGGTACTGGCTGGCGTAGTGGCCGAACGAGCCGGACACCGGGTTGTGCACCGCCATCTCTCCCAGGGCGCGCATCACCATGAATACCGCCGCGCCACCGATCAGGTAGGCCAGCAGCACCGCCGGCCCGGCCATCTGGATGGTCGAGGCGGAACCATAGAACAGCCCGGTGCCGATGGCCGACCCCAAGGCCATGAAACGTATGTGGCGCGCCGTCAGGCCGCGCCGTAATCCTGTTTCTTGCGATTGCATGTCTTCGTCCCTTTTATTGTTATGGACAGCCACCGCGCACCATGGTGCGCGATGGCTGAAGCAGACGTTCCGCGTCGGGCTGGACAGCGGCCCAGAGCCGCTGGCCGAGGTTACAGGCTCGGCAGCAGGCCAGCCGGCAGCAAGCCGGTCAGGCAGCGCGAGGCCAGCAAGTCACTGGCGGCATTGATATCCGGCGCGAAGAAGCGGTCCTTCTCGTAGTAGGCCACCTGCTCGCGCAGGGTGGCGCGGGCATGCTCCAGGGCCGGCGAGGACTTCAGGCCTTCGCGCAGGTCCAGGCCCTGGCAGGCGGCCAGCCATTCCACGGCGAGGATGCCGCGGGTGTTCTCGGCCATTTCCCACAGGCGCTTGCCCGCAGCCGGAGCCATGGACACGTGGTCTTCCTGGTTCGCCGAGGTCGGCAGGCTGTCCACCGAATGCGGATGGGCCAGGGCCTTGTTCTCGCTGGCCAGGGCCGCGGCGGTGACCTGGGCGATCATGAAGCCGGAGTTGACCCCGCCATTGGCCACCAGGAACGGCGGCAACTGCGACATGTGCTTGTCCATCATCAGCGAGATACGGCGCTCGCTCAGCGAGCCGATCTCGGAAATGGCCAGGGCCAGGTTGTCGGCGGCCATCGCCACCGGCTCGGCGTGGAAGTTGCCACCGGAGATCACGTCGCCTTCGGCGGCGAACACCAACGGGTTGTCGGATACGGCGTTGGCTTCCACCACCAGCACCTCGGCGGCCTGGCGCAACTGGGTCAGGCAGGCACCCATCACCTGGGGCTGGCAGCGCAGGGAATACGGATCCTGGACCTTGTCGCAGTTCTGGTGCGAAGCGGACACCTCGCTGTGCTCGCCCAGCAGCGCGCGATAGGCCGCAGCGGCATCGATCTGCCCACGCTGGCCCCGGGCGGCATGAATCCGCGCATCGAACGGCGAACGTGAGCCCAACACCGCTTCCACGGTCAGGCCGCCACAGACCAGGGCCCCGGCGAACAGGTCCTCGGCTTCGAACAGGCCACGCAAGGCGAAGGCGGTGGATACCTGGGTGCCATTGAGCAGTGCCAAGCCCTCCTTGGCCGCCAGGGTCAGCGGCGCCAGGCCGGCGACTTTCAAGGCCGCCGGAGCGTCCAGCCACTGCCCCTTGTAGCGGGCCTTGCCTTCGCCCAGCAGCACCAGGGACATGTGCGCCAAGGGCGCCAGGTCGCCGGATGCACCCACCGAGCCCTTGAGCGGGATATGCGGGTAGACCTCGGCATTGATCAGTGCGATCAGGGCATCGATCACCTGGCGGCGGATACCGGAATAACCACGGCTCAGGCTGTTGACCTTGAGCACCATGATCAGGCGCACCAGGTCGTCGCTGATAGGCTCGCCGACGCCCGCGGCATGGGACAGCACCAGAGAACGCTGGAGGTTCTCCAGGTCGGCGCTGGCGATACGGGTCGAAGCCAGGAGGCCGAAACCGGTGTTGATCCCATAGGCGGTGCGTTTCTCGGCGAGGATCTGCTCGACACAAGCCACGCTGGCGTCGATCTGCGCCGAGGCGCTGTCGTCCAGGGTCAGGCTCAGCGGCTGCTGGTAGATGGCCCGCAGTTGGGCCAGGCTCAGTTGACCGGGAATCAGGTTTAGCGCAGTCACATTCATGCTCCTTTTGAGAGTTTTGTAATAACTACCAGTCGCTCCGGAAACATCCGTTATCCGTCGTCCCCCACCAAGTCGGGCAGGTGGCGCCTTGGCACGCTGGCTATGGGAAGAATCTTTTATTGCGTCTTGGAACAGTCTCCGGGAAGCGCTGCGGGCCCTGGAACAGGCTATCGCGCAAACGGCGCTGCCGACCATCCATCGAGCTGGAAGTGGCCAGGAGCGCCGGGCTTCGGTCACGTTGCATGCGGACTCAAACGGTAGCAGCGTGCCGGGTTGTCGCGGTTTTCTGCTCGTCGGGCAGGCCCTGCTCCGGCGGCAGGATCAGTTTTTCGGGCACCGCACCATGCCATTTCCTGGCACAGACGTAGTACAGCGCCGCCGGCACCACCAGGCCGATGATCCAGGAGATATCCACGCCACCCAGCACCTCCACCAGTGGACCGGTATAGAACTTGGTGCTGATGAACGGCAGCTGTACCAGCACGCCGATCACATAGACGCTGATGCCCAGCATGTTCCACCGGCCATAGCGGCCATTGGGATCGGCCAGCGCCGGCACGTCGTAGTTCTCGCGGGTGATGCAGTAGTAATCCACCAGGTTCACCGCGCTCCACGGGGTGAAGAAGGCCAGCAGGAACAGGATGAAGGACTTGAACGCCCCCAGGAACGAATGCTGGCCGAGCAAGGCGATCAGGGTCGCGGCGCCGACGATGGCCAGCACGAACACCAGGCGCTGCAGGCGCGTCACCTCCAGGTGGCCACGGAAGCCGCTGATGATGGTGGCGATGCACATGAAGCTGCCGTAGGAGTTCAGCGTCGAGATGGTGATCTTGCCGAAGGCGATGCTGAAGTACAGCAGCGCCGCGGTGGCGCCACTGCCACTGAGGCCGACGATGTAGGCCACTTCGCGCCCGGCGAATTGCCCGTTGGCCATGGCCGCGGCGAACACACCGAGGATCATCGCCACCTGGGCGCCGATCACCGAACCGGCGCCCACGGCAAGGAAGGTCTTCACCGAGGAAGTCTTGCTCGGCAGGTAGCGCGAGTAGTCGGCCACGTAGGGGCCGAAGGCGATCTGCCAGGAAGCGGCGAGGGATACCGCCAGCAGGAAGCTGCTCCAGCTGAAGTGACGGATCTCCAGGAGCGCGCCGACATCGGTCTGGCCCATGAGGCGGCTGAACAGGTAGACGAAGGCGATGACGCCGATGACGCTGGCGACCCTACCGATGAAATGGATGACCCGGTAGCCGAGCACGGTGACCAGGACGATGACACTGGCGAAGATCAGGATACCGAGGCTGTCGCTGACGCCGAACAGCTGGCCCAGGGCCTGGCCGGACAGTACCGTGCCGGTGGCGGTGAAGCCCAGGTACATCAGGCATACCAGCACGATCGGGATCGCCGCGCCGTAGACGCCGAACTGCACCCGGCTGGAGATCATCTGCGGCAGGCCGAGCTTGGGCCCTTGCGCCGCATGCAGGGCCATGACGCCGCCACCGAGCAACTGGCCGACGAACAGGCCGATCAACGACCAGAACACGTCGCCGCCCAGCACCACGGCCAGGGCGCCGGTGACGATGGCGGTGATCTGCAGGTTGGCTCCCAGCCACAGGGTGAACTGGCTGTAGAGCTTGCCGTGGCGTTCGGCTTCGGGAATGTAGTTGATCGACCGCCGCTCGATCAGGGGTTTGGAGCTATCACTGGCCGTGGACATCGTTATTGTTCTCCCGGGGGATTCTTGTCATGTCAAAGCTCTGCTACATGGACCGAACCGCCGCACTGCGAGGTGCGGCGGCTCCTTCCCTGGCCCTGGCGGCGAACCGCCGGAATGTCACTTGCCGGTGATCATCGGCAGGTTCAGGCCCTGTTCCTTGGCGCAGTCGATGGCGATCTGGTAGCCAGCGTCGGCATGACGCATGACGCCAGTCCCTGGGTCGTTGGTCAGCACCCGAGCGATACGCTCGGCGGCTTCGTCGGTACCGTCGCAGACGATGACCATGCCCGAGTGCTGGGAGAAACCCATGCCCACGCCACCACCGTGGTGCAGGGAAACCCAGGTCGCGCCACTGGCGGTATTGAGCAGGGCGTTGAGCAGCGGCCAGTCGGACACAGCATCGGAACCATCCTGCATCGCTTCGGTTTCACGGTTCGGGCTGGACACCGAACCGGAGTCCAGGTGGTCGCGACCGATGACGATCGGCGCCGACAGCTCACCGCGCCGGACCATTTCGTTGAACGCCAGGCCCAGCTTGGCGCGCTGGCCCAGGCCGACCCAGCAGATACGCGCCGGCAGGCCCTGGAAACTGATGCGCTCGCGAGCCATGTCCAGCCAGTTGTGCAGGTGGGCGTCGTCCGGGATCAGTTCCTTGACCTTGGCGTCGGTCTTGTAGATGTCTTCGGCGTCGCCGGACAGCGCCGCCCAGCGGAACGGGCCGATGCCACGGCAGAACAGCGGACGGATGTAGGCCGGAACGAAGCCCGGGAAGTCGAAGGCGTTGGCCACGCCTTCTTCCTTGGCCATCTGGCGGATGTTGTTGCCGTAGTCGAAGGTCGGGATGCCCTGCTTCTGGAAATCGAGCATGGCCTGCACGTGCACGGCCATCGACTGCTTGGCGGCTTTCACCACGGCAGCCGGTTCGGTCTGCGCGCGGTCGCGGTATTGCTCCCAGCTCCAGCCGGCCGGCAGGTAGCCGTTCAGCGGGTCGTGGGCGCTGGTCTGGTCGGTGACCATGTCGGGGCGCACGCCACGCTTGACCAGCTCGGGGAGGATTTCGGCGGCGTTACCGTGCAAGGCGATGGAGATGGCGCGACCTTCGGCGGTGTACTTGGCGATACGCGCCAGGGCGTCGTCCAGGTCCTTGGCTTGTTCGTCGACGTAGCGGGTCTGCAGGCGGAAATCGATGCGGCTCTGCTGGCACTCGATGTTCAGCGAGCAGGCGCCGGCCAGGGTCGCGGCCAGGGGCTGGGCACCGCCCATGCCACCGAGGCCCGCAGTCAGTACCCATTTGCCTTTCAGGCTGCCGTTGTAGTGCTGGCGGCCGGCTTCGACGAAGGTTTCGTAGGTGCCCTGGACGATGCCCTGGCTGCCGATGTAGATCCAGCTGCCGGCGGTCATCTGGCCGTACATGGCCAGGCCCTTGGCATCCAGCTCGTTGAAGTGCTCCCAATTGGCCCAGTGCGGCACCAGGTTGGAGTTGGCGATCAGTACGCGCGGGGCGTTGGCGTGGGTCTTGAACACGCCGACCGGCTTGCCGGACTGCACCAGCAGGGTCTCGTCATCATTCAGATGAGTGAGGCTCTCGACGATCTTGTCGTAGCACTCCCAGTTGCGCGCCGCGCGCCCGATGCCACCGTAGACCACCAGCTCCTTGGGATTCTCGGCGACTTGCGGATCGAGGTTGTTCATCAGCATGCGCAGCGGCGCTTCGGTCAGCCAGCTCTTGGCGGTCAGCTTGTTGCCACGCGGAGCACGGATTTCTACGTTCCGGTATTTGGTGAATTTGTTGTCAGCCACGGAAAACCTCCTCGACGATGAGCCCAAGGTGCGAAGAGGATGGCATCGACTCTTACGCACACATATTTACTTGTACATACAAGCATATGCAATCAAGCGGCCAACTCTGTCCAAGCCACCTGAAAAAATCTCCGAAAAAAGCCTGTAAACCTTCTAGACCGGGCTCCTCGGCCTTGAATGAATTTTCCCTCGGGCATCAATCGAGGCTCCCGCTGATTGTTACCAGAGGCAGGTTTTGCCCACTGCTGGGGCATTCGGTAACAGATTGGTGCGTCGTCAGGAACAGGGGCCGCTCCGAGGAACGGACAAGGGCCAGCCGCCTTGAGCAGGACGCCGAAGCGCGGATAAAAGAGTGATGGAGACTAGAAGGAAGCTGGCAGGCCACGCCCTGGCCCGCCAGCAAGGATGACTCAGATGCGGGTGAGTTCGATCACGCAGCAGCGCCCGTCGAGGGCGATTTCCAGCAGGCCGGCATTGTCGTCCAGGCGCAGGCAATCGTAGCGGCCCAAGGCCTGGACCGCGGCGCCGGCCACATCGACCCAGGCCTGTTCGGCGGCACTGAACACCAGCACCGTATGGGCCTGGGTGAAGAAGCGTTGCTGGCCATCGAACCACTGCAACCGCGCCATATAGCGCTCGGGGCTGTAGATCAGGTTGAAATCCCGGATGGCACCGTCCAGCAGGGTGCAACCGACCTGGCTGGCACCACTGAAGGCAAAGGGGTCCAGGGGCAGCAGCGGCCGCACATCCTGGCCGTCCACGCAAAGCTGCATGCCAGCGCCCTGCAGTACGGTGATGACCCGCTGGTAGCCGGCAAAGCTGGAAAAACCGCCGGATTCGCCGATGTCGGCGATCGACAGGCGCCAGCCGAAGCCTTCCAGGTCGGTCCCGCTGTCCCGGGTGATTTCCTCGGTACTGCCGCCGCCGTTCTTCCAGGGCATGCGCGGATAGTCGGCGGCGCGTAGCAGGCTAGACCGGATCATTTGTGAAAGCGTCCTTCCAGGCGATGACGGGAACCGGGGTGGATCAGCCGCGCGGCGGTCACCGGCTGGCGCCCGGACCAGGTGCGGCGACGGATCAGCAGGCAAGGCTCGCCACGCTCGATCTGCAGCAACTTGCATTCTTCAGGTTCGGCGAGGATCGCCTCGACCACATGTTCGCCCTCGGTCAGGGGCGCGACCTGGGACAGGTAGGCATAAGGCGTCTGCAGGGTGAAGTCTTGCTTGAGGTATTCCGGCGCCACCAGGGCGTTGACGAAGCGATCCTCGATCTGCACCGGGATGTCGTTCTCGAAATGCACGATCAGCGAATGGAAGACCTTCTGCCCTTCGCGCATGTCCAGGGCCAGGGCGCGCTCGGAACCCGCGGCCTCCTCGCCCAGGGTGATGACCTGGCAGGTGTGGCGATGACCACGGGCGGCGATCTCGTCGGCGATATTGTGCACCTCGAACAATGCCGACTGGGTCTTGGGCTCGGCGACGAAGGTACCCACTCCCTGCATGCGCACCAGCATGCCTTCGGCGGTCATCTCGCGCAGCGCACGGTTGATGGTCATGCGGCTGAAGCCCAGCTGGCTGACCAGTTCGCTTTCCGAGGGCACGCGATAGTGCGGCGGCCAGTTTCCGCTCTCGATCTGCTGGGTGATCATCTGTTTGACGCGGGCATACAAGGGCGCCGGACTATCGCTCAGGTGGGCGGCCAGCGGCGAGTTGGCAGTCGGGGTCGGCACGGGAAATCCTTGAGGGTCGGTGAAAGTGGTCAGGGTCGGTCGACGCCTGGCGACGAAAGCCTAGCTTGCCGGAGTTTACCGGGCAGGCAAACGTCTGTATATGTATATACAAATAACACACAATGGGGTAATCGAACCATGTCCGCCTTCTTTGCCGAACGCGCGCTGCTGCCTGACGGATGGGCCAATGATGTACGTCTTGAAGTCGATGCCGACGGCCAGCTGACCCACATCCAGGCCAACGCAGGCGCAAAGGGCGCGGAACGACTCAAGGGCCCGCTCTTGCCGGGCATGCCCAACCTGCACTCCCATGCCTTCCAGCGGGCCATGGCCGGCCTGGCGGAAGTGGCCGGCAACCCCAATGACAGCTTCTGGACCTGGCGCGACCTGATGTATCGCCTGGTGGGCAAGATTCGCCCCGAGCAGCTGGAAGTCATCGCCCGCCAGCTGTACATCGAAATGCTCAAGGCCGGCTACACCTCGGTGGCCGAATTCCACTACGTGCACCACGACACCGACGGCCAGGCCTACGCCGACCCGGCCGAGCTGTCGCGCCGCATCAGCCAGGCCGCCACCGACACCGGCATCGGCCTGACCCTGCTGCCGGTGCTGTACAGCCATTCGGGCTTCGGTGGCCAGACGCCCAACGACGGCCAGCGCCGCTTCATCAACAGCACCGAGCACTACCTCGAGCTGCAACGTCAACTGCGTCCCCTGCTGGCCAAACAAGCCAACCAGCACCTCGGGCTGTGCTTCCACTCGCTGCGCGCGGTCACGCCACAGCAGATCAGCGAAGTGCTGGCCGCCAGCGACCCGGACTGCCCGGTGCATATCCACATTGCCGAGCAACAGAAGGAAGTCGATGACTGCCTGGCCTGGAGTGGCCGCCGGCCCTTGCAATGGCTGTATGAAAACGTCGCGGTGGACCAGCGCTGGTGCCTGGTCCACGCCACCCATGCCACCCCCGAGGAAGTCAGCCTGATGGCCAGGAGCCGGGCCATCGCCGGCCTGTGCCTGACCACCGAGGCCAACCTCGGCGACGGTATCTTCCCAGCGGTGGATTTCCTGGCCCAGGGCGGCCGCCTGGGAATCGGTTCCGACAGCCATGTCTCGTTGAGCTTGGTGGAGGAATTGCGCTGGCTGGAATATGGCCAGCGCCTGCGGGATCAGCGCCGCAATCGCCTGTACCGGGCAGACCAGCCCATGGTCGGCCGCACCCTCTACGACGCAGCCCTGGATGGTGGCGCCCAGGCCCTGGGACAAGCGATCGGCGCGCTGGCGGTAGGCAACCGCGCCGACTGGCTGGTGCTCGACGGCAACGACCCTTACCTGGCCACCGCCAATGCCGACGGGATTCTCAACCGCTGGTTGTTCGCCGGTGGCGATCGCCAGGTGCGGGACGTGATGGTTGGCGGGCGCTGGGTGGTGCGCGAAGGCCGACATGCCGCAGAGGAAACCAGCAGCCGGGCCTTCGCCCAGGTCCTGCGCGACTTGCTGGGCTGAGTCCCGGCGGCTAACCACCAGGCAGCAGGCCCGCCTTGCGGGCCAATGAGCGAGGCGCCTGCTCACCACGGCACCTTGCCAACGGGGATCTTGTCACAGCGAGCCCCGCCTCGATGAAACCGGACTACCTGGAGGTCTTGGCCATGGCCGAGTCCGAGACCCGCCAGATCAACCGCGTGGTGTCGTAGCCCTGCTGGCGGGCCTTGCTCAGCAACTCCTCGCGTACCGTCTCGTTGACTTCCTTGGTCCGCGACAGCAGCCACAGATAGCGCCGGTTCGGGTTGCCGACGATCGCCGTCTTGTAGTCATCGCTGACATACAGCACCCAGTACTCCCCCTTGGCCACTCCCGGCAGCAAACGCGTGAACCAGTTGTCGAAGCGCACCCAGAGCTTGTCGGTCTGGCCCGGCACCTGGGGCGTGGCGGTGCCTCGGGCTTCTTCCCACGTCCATTGCGGAGTCAGGCAGCGGTTGAGCACCGCCATCGTCGCATCCGGCAACAAGGTGTAGCGGGCTTCGGATTGCGCACAATTGCGCTGGAAGTACATCGGCAGGCGCGCCAACTCGTACCAGGTCCCCTGGTAGCGCTTGAGTTCGACATGGCTAGCGGTCTTGGGCGCCAGCGAATCGTCCCGGGACGTGGCGCAGCCGACCAAGAGCAGGCCGGCCAGAAGAGTGACAACGAAACGCATCATTATTTTTCTCCCGTGGGCCCCAGGCCCCGGTCTTTACTTCAGGCCTTGCCCGGAAAACATCAGGACCTTGTCACCGGCATACTGCACGCTGATAAAGCTGTTCTTGTCGCCCCAGGTGCAACTGGACATACCCAATGCGCCCGAACAGTCGGTCGGCGTGCCCAGGAGTTTTTCGACATCGGCCTTGGGCATGCCCGTCGAGAGCTTGGAATAGTTTTCCTGATTGACCTTGCTGCATGCGGCCAGCAGCACGCAGAACGACAACAGAGCGATGGAACGCAGGGACATGGTGAACTCCTGAACGAAAGGGGGAAGGCCTGTCAGCCAACCAGAAGCTTAGAAGAGAAAAGCCCCTTCTGGTTCCCCGCCAGGCTGGGTATTTCTTGCCGATCCACGAGGCATTTCCCTCGCAAATCAATCACCTTCGCACGGCACCCGGTTATTCGTCGGTTTTGTGCCGGTGGGGCTCATTTTCACTGATGGCCAGTCGACATAACTGCAGCGCAAAGACCACCACTGTGGCAAATTGACGCCCCTCGTTGACCACCCCCTCGCGGTAGTTCACTTAATGACCAGTCATATGAAGTTCAGCCACAAGATCCTGCTTGCTGCCGCCCTTGTGGTCGCCGCCGCGTTCGCCTGTTTCATTCTGTTCAACGACTACCGCCAGCGCGAAGCCTTGCGCGGCAGTACCGAATCCTCGATGCAGGAACTGGGCGGCCTGAGCGCCAGCAACATCCAGACCTGGCTGGAAGGCCGCATCCAGCTCCTGCAATCCCTGGCCCAGCAGATCACCGTGGACGGCAGCGGCGCCGACAGCCTCAAGCGCAGCGTCGGCCTGCCCGCCTACACCGGCAATTTCCAGCTCACCTACTTCGGCGGCCAGGACGGCATGATGTTCTCGGTCCCGGCCGGTAACCGCGCGGCCGACTACGACCCCCGCAGCCGTGGCTGGTACAAGGCGGCCAACGCGGCGCAGCAGACCATCGTCACCGAGCCCTACGTCGCGGCCTCGTCGGGCAAGCTGGTGATCACCGTCGCCACTCCCGTGCAGCACCAGGGCCGGATGATCGGCGTCGCCGGTGCCGACATCGACCTGTCGAGCATCAGCGCCATCATCAACTCGCTGAACTTCGGCGGCCATGGCCACGCCTTCATCGTCGGCGCCGATGGCAAGATCCTGATCCACCCCGACAACAAGCTGGTGCTCAAGAGCCTGGCAGAAGCCTACCCGGACGGCGCACCGCGGGTGAGCCCCGGGTTGCAGGAAGTACAGCTGAACGGCAAGACCCAGTTCATCTCCTTCACTCGCGTCAACGGCGTGAACTCGGCCAACTGGTACGTGGCCCTGGTCCTGGACCAGGACGCGGCCTTCGCCATCCTCGGCGAGTTCCGGACCTCGGCGCTGATCGCCATGGCGATCGCCGTGGTGAGCATCATCGGCCTGCTGGGCATGCTGATCCGCTTGCTGCTGCAACCCCTGCACCTGATGGGCCGGGCCCTGCACGATATCGCCGAAGGCGAAGGCGACCTGACACGGCGCCTGGCGATCCACAACCACGACGAATTCGGCACCCTGGGCGTGGCCTTCAACCGCTTCGTCGAACGCATCCACAGCTCCATCCGCGAAGTTTCCTCGGCCACCGGCCAGGTCAACGAAGTGGCCCTGCGCGTGGTCGCCGCCTCCAACTCGTCGATGCTCAACTCCGACCAGCAAGCCTCGCGCACCAACAGCGTGGCCGCGGCCATCAACCAGCTGGGCGCGGCCGCCCAGGAAATCGCCCAGAACGCCGCCCTGGCGTCGCAGCATTCCAGCGAGGCGCGCAACCTGGCACAAGATGGACAGCAAGTGGTGGACCGGACCATCGACGCCATGCACCAGCTGTCGGCCAAGATCAGCAACTCCTGCGAGCACATCGAGACCCTCAACAGCAACACGGTGAACATCGGTCAGATCCTCGAAGTGATCACCGGTATCTCCCAGCAGACCAACCTGCTGGCGCTCAACGCCGCCATCGAGGCCGCCCGCGCCGGCGAGGCCGGACGTGGCTTCGCCGTGGTCGCCGACGAGGTGCGCAACCTCGCCCACCGCACCCAGGACTCGGCGCAGCAGGTGCAGAAGATGATCGAGGAGCTGCAAGTAGGCGCCCGCCAGGCAGTCGGCACCATGACCGAAAGCCAGCGCGAGAGCGAAAGCAGCGTCGGCATCGCCAACCAGGCCGGCGAGCGCCTGGGCAGCGTGACCCAGCGTATCGGCGAGATCGATGGCATGAACCAGTCGGTGGCGACCGCGACGGAAGAACAGACCGCCGTGGTGGAGTCGATCAATGTCGACATCAACGAGATCAACACCCTGAACCAGGAAGGCGTGGAAAACCTGCAAGCCACCCTGCGCGCCTGCGCCGACCTGGAACAGCAGGCCCAGCGCCTGCAGCATCTGGTGGGCAGCTTCCGGATCTAAAAAGCATCGCGGGCAAGCCTCGCTCCTACAGATGCAGATGCGCGCATACCTTTGTAGGAGCGAGGCTTGCCCGCGATAGCGATCTGCAGGATATAGAAGGATTAAAAGCTGGAACCCGGCTCACGCAGGAACGCCAGTTCTTCCGGCGTCGATTCGCGCCCGAGGATCCGGTTGCGATGGGGAAAGCGCCCGAAACGAGCGATGATCTTCTGGTGCCGCTCGGCATAGTCCAATTGGCTGGCGAAGACCGGACGGTCCTGCTCCGGCTGTTCGTCATGCAGGGCCACGAAACGTGAAACGGCTTCGTTCTGCACCGCCAGGTGCTCGCAATGCTCGAACACCAGGTAGATGAAGCTACGTTGCATGGGGGGCAGGCGCCGGTCGAGATCCGCCGCGATGCCTTGGGCCACCAGGGCCTGGGCCCGGGCATCGCCGGAGAATGCCCTGGGGGTGTCGCGGTGGATCATGCGCGGCAGCTGGTCCAGCAACAGCACCAGGGCCAGCCAGCCTTGGGGGCTTTGCGCCCACTCGGTCAAACCACCAGCCAGGGCCTGCTCCACCAGGTCGCCAAAACGCTCCTGCGCTTCACGATCCTGGCTGTCGCGCTTGCCGAACCATAAGCCACCCTTGGCAGCGACGATCTGTGCCGGCGTCTCGGCGTCGCCGAACCACCAGTCGAGCAGGGGCTGCCAGGGTGCACTCATGATTTACTCCTGGTGGTAGGCGGTGACCCGAGCCACTTCTTCCTTGGAGCCGAGGAACACCGCTACGCGCTGGTGCAGGCCTTCAGGCTGGATATCGAGGATGCGCTGGTGGCCGTTGGTGGACGCGCCGCCCGCCTGCTCCACCAGGAACGACATCGGGTTGGCTTCGTACATCAGGCGCAGCTTGCCGGGTTTTTCCGGCTCGCGGCTGTCGCGTGGGTACATGAACAGGCCGCCACGGGTCAGGATGCGGTGCACGTCGGCCACCATCGCGGCGACCCAGCGCATGTTGTAGTTCTTCTGCAGCGGACCGGTATCGCCGGCCAGCAGCTCGTCCACGTAGCGCTTGACCGGTGCTTCCCAGTGACGCTCGTTGGACATGTTGATGGCGAATTCCTGGGTGCTTTCAGGAATGGTGATGTTCTCGTGGGTCAGGACGAAGCTGCCCATCTCGCGGTCCAGGGTGAAACCCTTGACGCCGTCGCCCAGGGTCAGCACCAGCATGGTCTGCGGGCCGTAGATCGCATAGCCGGCGGCCACTTGCTTGGAACCAGGCTGCAGGAAGGCCTTTTCATTCAGCGCTTCGTTCTGGCTCAGGTATTCGTTGGGGCAACGCTGTACCGAGAAGATGGTGCCGACCGGGGCGTTGATGTCGATGTTCGACGAGCCATCCAGTGGGTCGAATACCAGCAGGTAGGCACCCTTGGGGTACTTGCCGGGGATCTGGTAGGCGTTGTCCATTTCTTCGGACGCCATGCCGGCCAGGTGGCCGCCCCATTCGTTGGCCTCGAGCAGGATCTCGTTGGAGATCACGTCGAGTTTCTTCTGCACTTCGCCCTGCACGTTTTCCGTGCCCATGCTGCCCAGCACGCCGCCCAGGGCGCCCTTGGAAACGGCATGGCTGATTTCCTTGCAAGCACGCGCCACCACTTCGATCAGGAAGCGCAGATCGGCAGGAGTGTTGTTGCTGCGGGTCTGCTCAATCAAATAGCGACTCAGGGTAACGCGGGACATGGAAGGCTCCGGAAGGATGGGGGGCTTGAAAAACCCGCGCAGTTTAACGCGAGTCGAGGCGCATTTCCTCCTCTGAGACAGGGAACGGGCAGATAGAGTTCAGGCGCCGGGTTCAGCGTAGTCGCAAAACCACGGGCACGGGTGGCGAGGGAGCGAACCCCCTCGCGCCGGGTTCAAGCCTTGGCTTGAGGCTTGCGCAGGAGACTGAAGGCCATCCCGCCCAGGGCCAGCACGCCCAGCAGCAGTACCGCCCACAGGCCGATCTTCTTCCAGTCCGGCCCGGGGGCTGCGGGCGCCGCGGCATCGCCAGGAGCGGATGCGCTCGGTTGCACATCACCCTCGATCCGGGCCTGGCCCAACTGCTTGAGGCGCTGTGGGCTGTAGTCGGGAATCAGGGTGGACAACGGCAGGTTGGCCGCGCTCACCCCGGGGTTGCCCAGCGCCAGGGTGTAAGGACCGTCCCCACGCGCCAGGAACACCAGCTGCGCGCCACGCACGGCGAACTCCAGGGCCGGCGCCGCCGCTCCCAGGCCACCACCACGCTCATCCACCACCAGCTTGAGTTGCTGTACGGTCTGCCCGGGTAATTGCAGTTCGTTCTGCTGCACGTCCTGGCCGTTCTGGGTCAGGCGATACAACAGGCCGTTGCCCAGCGGCTGCCAAGGCAGGCTGCTGTCGCCGCGCCCGTAGAGTCGGGCCGGAGCCAAGCTGTTGGCCTGCTTGAGTTCGACCCGTACCCGCTCGACGTTCAGGCCCATGGGCAATTGCCAGCTGTACTCGCCCGCCTTGGCCGCAGTGCCGGCCAGCGGCTGCGACCAGACCAATGGCGATGGCTGGTTGCTGGTGGTGCTGCTCTGCAACTGCGCGGAAGTCAGCGTCGGCGCCACCTGCGCAGACGTCCACAACAAACGCAGGTAACGCGCCGACTGCCCGGGCAACACCACCTCATGCTGCTCGACCCGCTCGTCGGCGAACGACAAACGCGCCACCTGCCCTTCGCCCCAGGCCTGCCAGTGCCGCAGGTCGTCGCTGGCCTCGATGCTGAAACGCTGGAAACCGTCCTGCTCGCTGCGCCAATCCAGGACCAGCTGCTGAAGCGGTGCCTTGATCGCGCTGGCATCGAGCAACCAGCCGCGCAGCACCTGCTGCTCCGCTTGCGCCCGCGCATCGGGTTGCACCTCCACCAGGGTGCCGTTGGTGCCCGACTGCACCCGCACGCTGGTCGGGCTGTCGCCGGCCTGGGTGGAGCTGTACAGCGGGAACCACTTCACCGCGCTGAGGCTGCGCTGCTCGCTGACCTGGGCCTGTTGGCGGGCCAGGGCATAAGCCTGGGGCTCGCCAGCGGCATTGAAGACCCGGATGTCCCGCAGATCGGTCTGGCTGGCGCGCATCTGCACCGCCAGGGGCAACTCCAGGCGGTACCAGGGGCCCTCGCCGCTCAGGCTCAACGGCACCCGGGACTTGAAGTCCCCCGGTTGTTCCTGGGCCACGGCGGACAGCGCCACACACAGGCCCATGGCCCCCCACCAGCGCAGGTTCAGCTTATGACTCAAGGCGACACTCCTTCATTCAACGACTTGCCGGCCTCAGGCTCGGCCTCCGCCCGCTTGGGCGGCAATGGGGCGAAATAACCCACCACCAGCAGCAACGCCCCGACCCCGATGAACGAGACGATCCGCGCCAGGCCGCCACGGTTGCTCAGTTCCACCAGGAACAGCTTGGCCACCACCACCGCGATCAACGCCGCGCCGATCAGCCAGATCTCGCGGCGATGACGCAGGTGCCCGCCGATCATCAGGCCCAGGGCGATCAAGGTCCAGACGATGGACAGCCCGGCCTGGACCATCATCGAGGCCAGCAGGGCATCGGGATGGAACGGCACCCCGCTCCAGTGATGGGCAGCGCGCATCACCATGACGGTGAAGAAGGCGAACAGCGAGGCCCCGGCCACCCACTGCGTGCCACGCTCGGCGTAGTCACTGCGAATCGCCAACTCCAGTGCCGCGCTACGGGACCAGACGTAGACCCCGAACAGGGCGAACAGCAGCCCCAGCTCCAGCGGGTTGAGCAACGGCAGGTAGGGCAGCGGATCGGCGCGTCCGTCGCTGAACAGGTTGGCCAGCCAAAACCAGCCAAGCATCAGCGCCGCCAGGGGCAGCGCGGCAGACAGGCGATACTCCCGGGAGTGGCCGGCCACCGGCCACGGCCAGTTGCGCGGCGCGGCCATCGCCACCAGGTACAGGCTCGGCAGGATCGCCCAACCCAGCCAGCGCCAGGCGTTGTACTGCTCGGACAACAGCAGCAGGCCATAACGCAACTGCAGCGCCAACACGCCAATCAACAACCAGCAACCCAGCACATGGGCGACGCTTGCCACCCGCGCCGGCAGCAGCGCAGCCAGGCGCCGCAGGCTGAAGAAATGCACGGCGAACAGCGCCGTCCAGGCCAGCCAGCCGAAATCTGCCGCCGGGTTATAGCGGCTGGTCCAGCAAGCCACCAGCACCAGCCCGCCAGCCGGGATCAGCAGGCTCCCCAGCAAGCCCAGGGACTTCCATTGCAAACGTACCGCCAGCAGCGTGGCGAGCAACACGCTGGCCGTGGCCAGCGCCAACAGCAACGCCGGCTGCCAATGCACGGGAGCGAAACGCAGTACTTCCTTGATCCAGGTGAACGCCCACCAGCAGGCGCCCCAGGCCAGCAGCAAATCGGCCAGGTGGCCCAGGGCCAGGGCGTCGAACGCCGAGCCATGGTTGCCCCGCTGCAGGCGCCAGGCCCCCACCAGCGCCGCCAGGGCCAGCACCATCGGCGTCCAGAAGTTGCCATTGGCCAGGGGCCGCACGCCTTCGGCCACTGCGCCATGGAACCAGTCCGAACCGACCAGCAGGAAGGCGCTGCCGCCGATCACCTGCAACGCCAGGCCGAAGAAGAAACTCACCCGCTGCTGCAGGTACAGGCTCAACCAGATGATCAACAAGCCACTGGCGGCCCAGACGCCGCTGGCGGTGCGCCACGGCAGGACGAACAACACCGCCAGGTTGATCAGCACCAACCCCGCAAGCATCACCAGCGACGGGCCACGCCAAAGTCGCGGCTCGTCGCGACCCATGGCCTCGCGCGAGGCCACCAGCATGCCGCCGATCAGCGCCAGGCCGATCAGCGAAGCGCTCATCAATCCGCTCCAGCCACTACCGAACACCCCATCAGCCCCGGCATCCGCACCTTTGAGGCCCGTCAGGAACAATGCCCCACCGAGCAACTGGATGGCGAATGCGCTGAACAGGAACGTCCGCGATTGCAGGCGCAGGCCGACGAACAGCGTCGCCAGCCCTGCCAGGGCCCAGGCGATGGCCGTGCCCTGGACGGCGAAGAACAGCGGCGCCAGCAGATACAGGAAGCCCAGGCCTGCCACCGCCAACAGCGGGCGGATGCCTTCCTTCAGCCAGTTCGGCAGTTGCTCCTGCGGCGTGCGCCGCAACTGGTCGAAGCTGAACAGCAGGGCCCCACCGAGCAGCAACGCCCCCAGGGGCGCACCGGACAGCAGGCTGGTACTGGCAAAGCGCAGTTCATTGAGGAAAGCCGCGGCAGAACCTGCTTGCAGCAGCAGGGCGAAGGCCTGGGCCAGCGAGCGCCGCTGGCGCATGCCGAGCCAGAAGATCCCGGCGCCCTCCACCGCCCAGGCGGCGGTGGTCCAGCGCGCATCCAGGCCCAGGGGAATGGCCAGGCTGGCGAAGATCACGCCCAGGGCCAGGCAGGTCTCGCCCAGCAGCAGGGCCCGGCCGCCCATCAGCAAGCGGGCCAGCAGCATGTACACCAGGCCCAGGGCCAGGGCGCTGAAGGACGCGGCCAGCTCCAGGTGCTGGACCAACGCCAGTTGCAGGCCGAAACCCACCAGTGGCGGGCCGAAGAGCATGCTGCCGTCGACGTAGTCGCCCTTGCGCGCCGACCATTGCAGCAGCGCCTGGCGATCGCCGTCGGCCGGTGCATCGGTCATGTCCAGCAGCTTGCGCCGGGTGAACAGCAGGCCGATGGCCAGGTACATGAGGAAGAACAGGACCAGGAACGGCTCGGTGCTCCACAACAGTTCCGGGGTGTAGGAACGCATGCCCCAGGCGAAACCGATGCCGAAGGTACCGACGAAACCGATCAGGTTGAGCAGGCGCCAGGCCTTGAACCAGGCGATGGCGAGGATGCCGGCGTTGAGCAGGGCGAAGTAACTGAACAACGCCACGTGACTGCCTGCGCCGGTGGAGGTGAGGATCGGCGCCGCGAACCCGCCTAGCGCCGCCGCGGCGGCCAGGCCCAGGGCATCCTGGGTGATGGCCAGGATCGCCGAGAACAGCGTCACCGCCACCAGCAGGCCCAGGGCCGCGGAAGGATCGAGCAGCGGGTGCAGGCGCATGGCCGCGAACACGGTCAGGTACAGCACCGCGATCCCCGTGCCCTGGAGCATCAGCGCATAGGCACCGTTACGTCGGCGCAGCCACCAGCCCAGGCCCAGCAAGCCCAGGGAACAGGCCGCGACCCCGGCATAGCGCAACTCGATGGGCACCACCACGCCTTCGGTGGCGTAGCGCAGGAGGAATGCCAGGCCGAGGAACAACAGCACCACCCCGACCCGCAGCACAGTGTTGCCCCCGAACAGCCAATTGCGCGCACCGCTGATAGCGCGCTCGATCAGGCTCGGCTCGTACTCCACGGGTGCTGCCGGCGAAGGTGCCGGCTGCGGTTCGGCTTGCCGCTGCGGCTGCGAACGCCAGGCCGAGTCCGGCAGCGGCTCGCTGACGGCAGCCGGGGTGGCGGCGGGAGGCAGTTCCCAGACCAGGTCCGTAGCGGCGGGCGCCGGCTGCACGGGGAGGATCTCGTCGAGGACGAACCGCGGCGGCGCGACCGGCTCGGGAACCGGAGCACTGGCGACCTGGACCTCGGAAACCGGGGCGCTGCCGGCCTGGGGCTGGGCCACAGGTTCGGCCAGCGGGCCGCTGCCGGCTTCCAGCAGTTCCAGGCGCTGGCCCAGCCGGGACAAGTCCTGCCTGGCTTGCTGCAGCTCAAGCTGCTGGCCAGCCACCTGCTTGTGCAGCAGGCCGAGACGAACAGCCAGGCCAACCGCCAGGCCGAGGAAAGCGCCAATCAGCGCATCGCTGAAAGACTCATCGACAATCCACCCCAGCACCGCGCCCAGCAGCATGAACATCCATTGCATGTGTCGACATCCCTAAACAGTCCGGTAACGGACAGGTCCAGCTGTTGTTTTACCGTTTCGGCTGCGGCCCTGCCTGTGCGGGGCCGTCATTGCCATTGGAAGCCGGGCACGAGCGACGAGGCACGGGCCGGGACAAAAACGCCGCCCAGTATATCGACAAGGCCCGGCGAACGCCGGGCCTTGCTCACAGTTCCAGCGCTTGGCCGGCGGGCTTACTCCAGGGCCTTCCAAATGTCCGTGGCGTACTCGCGAATGGTCCGGTCCGAGGAGAACCAGCCCATCCGCGCACTGTTGAGCACCGCCGAGCGCCACCATTCCTTGGAATCGTGCCAGTGCTCCTCGACCCGCGCCTGGGCGTTCCAGTAGGCATCGAAGTCGGCGCAGACCAGGAACCGGTCATGGTCCACCAGCGAATCCACCAGGCCGGTGTAGCGCGACGGATCGTCCGGGGAGAACACCCCGCCACGGATCGCCTGCAGGACATCGTTGAGCCGGTGGGAGGCGGCGATATCCGGCGCCGCGCTGAACTCGCCGTTGCGCTTGCGTGCCTCCACCTGCTGGGCGGTGAGGCCGAAGATGAACATGTGCTCGGCACCGACCCGCTCGCACATCTCGACGTTGGCGCCATCCAGGGTGCCGATGGTCAAGGCGCCATTGAGGCCGAACTTCATGTTGCTGGTACCCGAGGCCTCGAAACCGGCAGTGGAAATCTGCTCCGACAGGTCCGCCGCGGGAATGATGCTTTCCGCCAGGCTGACGTTGTAGTTGGGCAGGAACACCACCTTGAGCAAACCACGCACCGTAGGGTCGTTGTTCACCGTGCGGGCGATATCGTTGGCCAGCTTGATGATCAGCTTGGCCTGGTGATAGCTGGCGGCGGCCTTGCCGGCGAAGATCTTCACCCGCGGCACCCAGTCGGTTTCCGGCTCGGCGCGGATCGCCTGGTAGAGCGCCACGGTATGCAGCAAGTTGAGCAACTGGCGCTTGTACTCGTGGATACGCTTGACCTGCACATCGAACATCGCCGCCGGGTTGACCGCGATCCCCAGGCGCTCATGGATGATCGCCGCCAGGGCCCGCTTGCTGTGCAGGCGCTGCTCGGCGAACTGCTTGCGAAACGCCGGCTTGTCGGCCAGGGGCTCGAGCGCCAGCAGCCGGTCCTCGGGGCTGTCGAGCAACTCGGGGCCCAGGGCGTCCACCAGCATCTGGGTCAGTTGCGGGTTGGCCTGGTACAGCCAGCGGCGGAAGGTGATGCCGTTGGTCTTGTTGTTGATCCTTTCGGGATACAGCTTGTGCAGTTCGGAGAACACCGTGCTGCGCATCAGCTGGGTATGCAGGCCGGAAACGCCATTGACGCTGTGGGAGCCGAGGAATGCCAGGTTGCCCATGCGCACCCGGCGGCCGTTGTCCTCTTCGATCAGCGATACCGCCCGCAGCACGTCGAAATCATGCAGGCCCTTGGCCCTGAGCGAATCGATGTGCTGGGCGTTGATCAGGTAGATGATCTGCATGTGCCGTGGCAGCAGGCGCTCCATCAGGCCCACCGGCCAGGTCTCCAGGGCCTCGGGCAGCAGGGTGTGGTTGGTGTAGGCCAGGGTTTCCACGGTGACCTGCCAGGCCGCATCCCAGGCGATGCCGTGCAGGTCCACCAATTGGCGCATCAGCTCGGCCACCGCGATCGACGGGTGGGTGTCGTTGAGCTGGATGGCCGCATGCTCGCCGAGGCTGAGCACCGAGTCGTGCATGTTCTTGTGCCGGCGCAGCAGATCCTGCAGGGACGCCGAGACGAAGAAGTATTCCTGGCGCAGGCGCAGCTCCTGGCCGGCCTCGGTGCTGTCGGCCGGGTACAGCACCCGCGAGATACTCTCGGCCCGCGCCACTTCGGCGACGGCTCCCAGGTGGTCGCCGGCGTTGAAGCGCTCCAGGTGCAACTCTTCCATGGCCCGCGCCCGCCACAGGCGCAAGGTGTTGACGCTGGCACCGCGCCAACCCACCACGGGGGTGTCATAGGCCACCGCCCGCACGGTTTCCGCCGGCCACCAGACCTGGCGGGTCGCGCCGTTCTCGTCG
The DNA here is from genome assembly GCF_046230915.1 of Pseudomonas sp. KCJK8993. Lineage (NCBI taxonomy): Bacteria > Pseudomonadati > Pseudomonadota > Gammaproteobacteria > Pseudomonadales > Pseudomonadaceae > Pseudomonas > Pseudomonas sp. KCJK8993. The sequence continues at coordinate 57,235 of NZ_JBJJLO010000010.1, read as the reverse complement.
ACCAGGGTCTCGACACCGCCGCCGAAACCTATGGAGTAGATCACCTCGGGACGCTCGAACTCCCAGGGGTTGCCGAAGTCCAGCCAGTGCTCGGTCTGCTCCTGCTGCCAGCCGTCGACTATGGCCTGGCGGAACAACCCGTGTTCATAGCGGATGCCATAGCCATGGCCGGCAATCCCCAGGGTCGACATGCTCTCCATGAAACAGGCCGCCAGGCGCCCGAGGCCACCATTGCCCAAGGCCGCGTCGGGCTCCAGCAGGCGAATGCGCTCCAGGTCCACGCCCAGGTCCGACAGGGCTTCGCGGGCCACATCCAGCAGCCCGAGGTTACTCAGGCTGTCGATCAGCAAACGGCCGATCAGGAACTCCAGGGACAGGTAGTACACCCGCTTCTGGCCCCGGCGGTAGATCTGCCGGGTGTGGTCCATCCAGTGATCGACCATGCGGTCCCGGGCCGCCAGGGCGATGGCTTCGAACCAATCATGGTCGAAGGCGTGGTCCGGGTCCTTGCCGACCGCGTAGGTGAGTTTGGTCAAGACGGCTTCACGAAAAGCCGCTACCTCCGTGTCGCGAACATGGGATTCCTGAGTCATCGTTAAGACCTCTGACGAGATACACAGTGAGCATGGAATTGACTGAGCCTAGTCGGTCTGACACGAGGTAAAGGCTCTGGTTCGGCCCTGATTCAAATGACCGGGCAAAAGGCGCTGTCCCCGCTCCAGCAGGGAAAAAACAAGCAGAGGTCGTACCAGCATGAAATTACTGGCACGTCAGCGCGAAAAATCCGACGCAAAGTTGTTCAAAAATCCAGCAGTCCCGGTATGATCGCGCGCCCCCGAAAACATGCCGGAACCCCCTCGATGAAGTCCAACCTGATCGCCGCCGCGGAAATCGACCGTCTCGATACCTGGGCCAAGTACTCCGCGCCCATGTGCGGCTCCTGCATGTCCAGCTGCTGCACCCTGCCGGTGGAGGTGAAACTCAAGGACCTGATCCGCATCGGTGTGGTCGATGAGTTCGAACGGGGCGAACCGGCGAAGAACATCGCCAAGCGCCTGCAAAAGGAAGGCATCGTCGAACGCTACAATCAGAAGTCGGAAATCTTCACCCTGCAGCGCATGAGCAACGACGACTGCCTGTACCTGGATCGCAAGAGCCGCCTGTGCACCATCTACGACAAGCGTCCCGACACCTGCCGCAATCACCCGAGGGTCGGCCCGCGCCCGGGCTATTGCGCCTACAAGCCCAAGCCGCTGGAACGCCCGAGCAACACCAGCAGCCGGACCCTGGAACGCTTCTGATCCCATCCCCCGTAGCGCTGTAGCCCCCTGGCCACTGCCGGGCCCCGGCGAGGCTGTGGCTACAGGCGGTCATATCAGGCAGCAGCTTTTTCGCAGGCGAAAAAAAACGCCCCCGGCCTTGCGACCGGGGGCGTTTTTCATTCAGCCAGCCTTAGTTGGCCTTGGCTTTCTTGGCAGCGCGGGTACGCTCGCCTTCGTCGAGGATCTTCTTGCGCAGACGGATCGACTTGGGCGTCACTTCGCACAGCTCGTCGTCCTGGATGAATTCCAGGGCCTGTTCGAGGGTGTGGCGAACTGGCGGTACCAGGGCGATGGTCTCGTCCTTGCCGGAAGCACGCATGTTGTCGAGCTTCTTGCCTTTGGTCGGGTTCACGCCCAGGTCGTTGTCACGGCTGTTCAGGCCGATGATCTGACCGTTGTAGATCTCCTGGCCGTGCTCGACGAACAGCTTGCCGCGCGCTTGCAGGGTTTCCAGGGAATAGGTCAGGGCCTTGCCGGTTTCAACCGATACCAGAACACCGTTCAGGCGGCCGGACATGTGGCCGGACTTCATGGTGTCGTAGCGATCGAAGATCGAGGTCAGGATGCCTGCACCGTTGGTCAGGGTCAGGAACTGGTTACGGAAGCCGATCAGGCCACGGGCCGGAATGTTGTATTCCAGGCGTACACGGCCCTTGCCATCCGGCGCCATGTTGGTCAGGTCGCCCTTACGCAGGCCCATTTCTTCCATCACTTTGCCCTGGGATTCTTCAGGGATGTCGATGGTGACGTTTTCGAACGGTTCCTGCTTGGTGCCGTTCACTTCGCGAATGATCACTTCCGGACGGCCTACAGCCATCTCGAAGCCTTCGCGACGCATGGTTTCGATCAAGACCGACAGGTGCAGCTCACCACGGCCGGAGACCTTGAACTTGTCGGCCGAGTCGCCTTCTTCAACGCGCAGGGCAACGTTGTACAGCAGTTCCTTGTCCAGACGCTCCTTGATGTTACGGGAGGTCACGAACTTGCCTTCTTTACCGCAGAACGGCGAATCGTTTACCTGGAAGGTCATGGAAACGGTCGGCTCGTCGACGGTCAACGGCTTCATCGCCTCGACGTTGTTCATGTCGCACAGGGTGTCGGAGATGAACAGCTCGTCGAAACCGCTGATGCAGACGATGTCGCCGGCGGCGGCTTCTTCAACGTCCACGCGGTGCAGGCCGTGGTGGCCCATCAGCTTGAGGATACGACCGTTGCGCTTCTTGCCTTCGGTGTCGATGGCCACTACCGGGGTGTTCGGCTTGACGCGGCCACGAGCGATTCGGCCAACGCCGATCACGCCCAGGAAGCTGTTGTAGTCCAGGGCCGAGATCTGCATCTGGAACGGACCGTCACGGTCGACGCTTGGCGCAGGTACGTTGTCGACGATCGACTGGTACAGCGGGGTCATGTCCTCGGCCATATCGGTGTGGTCCAGACCGGCGATGCCGTTCAGGGCCGAGGCGTAGACCACTTTGAAGTCCAGCTGTTCTTCGGTGGCGCCCAGGTTGTCGAACAGGTCGAAGATCTGGTCCAGAACCCAGTCAGGACGCGCGCCCGGACGGTCGACCTTGTTGATCACCACGATCGGACGCAGGCCGGCTTCGAAAGCCTTCTTGGTCACGAAACGGGTTTGTGGCATCGGGCCGTCCTGGGCATCGACCAGCAGCAGCACGGAGTCGACCATGGACATTACGCGCTCAACTTCGCCGCCGAAGTCGGCGTGGCCGGGGGTGTCCACGATGTTGATGTGGTAGCCGTTCCAGTTGATGGCGGTGTTTTTGGCCAGGATGGTAATGCCGCGCTCTTTTTCCTGGTCGTTGGAGTCCATCACGCGCTCGTCGTTGAGCTCGTTGCGCTCCAGGGTGCCGGACTGGCGCAGGAGTTTGTCTACCAGGGTGGTCTTACCATGGTCAACGTGGGCGATGATGGCGATGTTGCGTAGATTTTCGATCACTTGTGTATCTCGATCAGAGGATTCGGTGTGCTGACCCATGCGGGCAGCGATGGACAGTAGATTCAGGCCTTGCCGTTACAGCTTGACGGCGGCGTCGGGGGGCCGATGACGCAAGCCACAGGCGAACAGCCCCGGGCATTTAGCTCGGTCTATAAACGCGCACATTGGCATGTCCCTCGCTGAGCAGATGGTGAGCATGCAGGCGACTCATGACGCCTTTGTCGCAATACAGCAGGTACTGGCGGTTGGGGTCCAGTTCCTTGAAACGAGCGTTCACCGCATAGAACGGCAGCGCTTGCACCTCGATCCCCGGCAGCTCCAGCGGATCGTCTTCCTGGGCATCCGGATGACGGATGTCGATGACGATCTGGCCGGCCAGGGCTTCGTTGACTTCCTCGACCTTGAGGTCCTGGCCCAGCTCGTCGATCACGCGATCGATCGGCACCAGCTTGGCCCGCTCGATAGCCCGCTCGAGCACGGCCATGTCGAATTCTTTCTCTTCATGCTCGACGCGGTGGCGCTTGGCATTGGTCTTGGGGTTGACCGAGATGACCCCGCAGTATTCCGGCATGTGCCTGGCGAAATCGGCGGTGCCGATCTGGTTGGCCAGGTCGATGATGTCCTGCTTGTGGCTGGCGATCAGCGGTCGCAGCACCAGCTTGTCGGTCACGCAGTCGATCACCGACAGGTTCGGCAGGGTCTGGCTGGAAACCTGGGAGATCGCCTCGCCGGTGACCAGTGCGTCGATGTGCAGGCGCTCGGCGATGCTGGAGGCGGCACGCAACATCATACGCTTCAAGATGACGCCCATATGACTGTCGTCGACCTTGCCAAGGATCTCGCCGAGCACTTCCTCGAATGGCACGCTGACGAACAGCACGCGCTGGGAGCTGCCGTACTTCTTCCAAATATAGTGCGCGACTTCCATCACGCCCAATTCGTGGGCACGACCGCCCAGGTTGAAGAAGCAGAAATGCCCCATCAGGCCGCGACGCATGATCTGGTAGGCCGCCACGGTGGAGTCGAAACCGCCGGACATCAGCACCAGGGTCTGTTCCAGGGCACCCAGCGGGTAGCCGCCGATGCCATTGTGCTGGCTATGGATCACGAACAACCGTTGGTCGCGAATTTCCATCCGCACTTCGATTTGCGGCTCTTTCAGGGATATTCCCGCCGCACCGCACTGCCGGCGCAACTGGCTGCCGACGTACTTTTCCACATCCATGGAGCTGAATTCATGCTTGCCGGCACGCTTGCAGCGCACGGCGAAGATCTTCCCTTCCAGGGTCTGGCCGAAGTGCTGCTTGCACTTGGCGACGATGTCGTCGAAATCCCCCAGGGGGTACTCATCGACCTGCAGGAAATGCGCGATACCGGGCATGCAACGCAGGCGCTCGGTCATCTCCTTGAGGGCCTTGGGCTCGCTGACGGCGGTTTCCAGCTCGAGGTTGTCCCACACACCATTGACCACCACGGCCGGGTCCAGGTCGCGGAGCACGGCACGGATGTTCTTGGCCAGCTGACGGATGAAACGCGTCCGTACCGGGCGGCTCTTGATGGTGATTTCCGGGAAAACTTTAACGATTAGTTTCATGAAAACAGCGCGCGCTGGGCCAGCCGAAAAAGGGGGGCGCGGATTATAGCGGAAATTGCTCAAGGTTTAACCAGTTAATGTGCAGAAGGTTTTCAATGCACCAAAACAGGTCATTCATCCAAATAAGCGCTACATTGCAGTGCGCAAAAAGCCGGCGTTCGTTGCCATGGGTCGCACAAAGCGTGGTTTTGGAGCACAAAACCCATCCCAGGGCACTGGCATGCAATTTGCTCCCTTGTGAGGCAGGTTGCCATGGCAGAGTATTCGCGCCGGCATCACCCACATTCTAAGGGCACTCCAACATCAAGCCCGAAGCCACCCCGGAGGACACTATGTCGAAGTCGGTTCAACTCATCAAAGATCATGACGTCAAGTGGATTGATCTGCGCTTCACGGACACCAAGGGCACTCAACATCACGTGACCATGCCGGCTCGTGATGCGCTGGATGAGGACTTCTTCGAAGCGGGCAAGATGTTCGATGGTTCCTCCATCGCTGGCTGGAAAGGCATCGAAGCCTCCGACATGATCCTGATGCCGGACGACGAGACCGCCGTGCTCGACCCGTTCACCGAAGAGCCGACCCTGATCCTAGTGTGCGACATCATCGAGCCTTCGAGCATGCAAGGCTACGACCGTGACCCACGGGCGATCGCCAAGCGCGCCGAAGAGCACCTCAAGGCCACCGGCATCGGCGACACCGTATTCGCAGGTCCGGAGCCTGAGTTCTTCATCTTCGACCAGGTGAAGTTCAAGTCCGACATCTCCGGCTCGATGTTCAAGATCTACTCCGAGCAAGGCTCGTGGATGTCCGACCAGGACGTGGAAGGCGGCAACAAGGGCCACCGTCCAGGCATCAAGGGCGGCTACTTCCCGGTTCCGCCGTTCGACCATGACCACGAAATCCGTACCTCCATGTGCAACGCACTGGAAGAAATGGGCCTGACCGTCGAAGTCCACCACCACGAAGTGGCGACTGCCGGCCAGAACGAAATCGGCGTCAAGTTCAACACCCTGGTGAAGAAGGCCGACGAAACCCAGACCCTGAAGTACGTGGTGCACAACGTGGCCGACGCCTATGGCCGCACCGCCACCTTCATGCCAAAACCGCTGTACGGCGACAACGGCTCGGGCATGCACGTACACATGTCGATCTGGAAAGACGGCAAGAACACCTTCGCTGGCGAAGGTTATGCCGGCCTGTCCGATACCGCCCTGTACTTCATCGGCGGCATCATCAAGCACGGCAAGGCCCTGAACGGCTTCACCAACCCGGCCACCAACTCCTACAAGCGCCTGGTGCCAGGCTTCGAAGCTCCAGTGATGCTGGCCTACTCGGCCCGTAACCGCTCCGCTTCGATCCGCATCCCATACGTGTCGAGCCCGAAAGCCCGCCGTATCGAAGCACGCTTCCCGGACCCGGCCGCCAACCCTTACCTGTGCTTCGCCGCACTGCTGATGGCCGGCCTGGACGGTATCCAGAACAAGATCCACCCAGGCGATGCCGCGGACAAGAACCTGTATGACCTGCCGCCTGAAGAGGCCAAAGAAATCCCGCAAGTTTGCGGCAGCCTGAAGGAAGCCCTGGAAGAGCTGGACAAGGGCCGTGCGTTCCTGACCAAAGGCGGCGTTTTCAGCGACGACTTCATCGACGCCTACATCGCCCTGAAAAGCGAAGAAGAGATCAAGGTCCGCACCTTCGTGCACCCACTGGAATACGAGCTGTACTACAGCTGCTGATCCGGTAGCGCTCGCGCAAGCGGCGTGATCGAAAGGCCTCCTTCGGGAGGCCTTTTTCATTCCCGGCACAAACGCCCCAGGGATTTTACCGTGGGCGTCCCGCCAGCTTGCAGGCATCATGGCCAGCCCATTACCCACCCGGAAGCCCGCCGATGACATCTTCCCTGAGCCTGTGTCTCGCCTTCGCCTGTGCCCTGTCCGCCAGCCTGGCCCGGGCCGATGACACCCCGGCCAGCCTCGCCCCGCTACTGGGCAGCATCGCTGAACGCCTGGACATCGCCGAGCAAGTGGCCCTGAGCAAGTGGGACAGCCACAAGGCTGTGGAGGACCGGCCTCGCGAACAGCAAGTGATCGCCGCCGCCACGGCCCAGGCTGCCAGCCATGGCCTGGATGAAGCCACGGTGGAACAGTTCTTCGCCGCGCAGATCGAAGCCAACAAGGTGGTGCAATACGCCAGGCTCTCGGCCTGGAACCTGCAAGGCCGGGCTCCGGACACTCCCCGCCAGGACCTGGCCGGACAGATCCGCCCGCAACTGGACCAGCTGCAAAAGCGCCTGCTGCAACAACTGGCCAGCTTCGCCCCCCAGCGCAGTGACCCGCACTGCCCGCAATGGCTGGCCCGGGCCAACCAGGCCAGTGCCGGCGAACCGCTGCGCCAGCTGGCGATGATCCGCGCCACCGCCGAATTATGTGTGTTCAAAGGTTAACCACGCCTGCTCCCTGCCCGGTGCGCCCCTATGCTGAGGGCTTGCCAGGAGGACCCGGACCATGCGTATCGCTGCTTTATGGCTGCTGTGGATAACCCTGCTGCCGGCTGATGCGGGCCCCTATCACCCCGCCGCCGGCCGTTGCACCGGCAGCGACCGAGGATCCAGCGACTGGCCGCCTTCGAACAGGGCACCGGCCGCCTGCCAGACCAGCCAAAGGCAGGTCTACCGCCGCCTGCAGCTCAACGGAGTGCCGGAGCAGGGCGCGCTGCGGGCCAACAACGGCAGCTTCAGCGTCCAGGTAGACCTGCACCCGCCGCTACAGCCGTCCCATCGCCTGCGCCTGCTGCTGGATGGCGAGCCTCACGGCGCCCCTGGCCGTGGCCCGCAGTTGCATTTGTCGAACCTCGACCGCGGCCTTCATCGCCTGGCGGTGCAAGTCCTTGAGGGCGAGCAAGTCCTGCAGCAAAGCGCGGAAATCAGTTTCTTCCTGCTGCGCGCCCACCGCTGAACGACTCCTGGGCCTGCACTGGTTGTTCCCGCCCAGCCAAGTGCATGCGGCGCTCATGCTCCAGCAGCCAGCGCTTGCGCCATAGGCCACCGCCATAACCGGTGAGCGAGCCATCGGCGCCGATCACCCGATGGCAGGCGATGACGATGGCGATCTGGTTGGCGCCATTGGCCCGGGCCACGGCGCGCACCGCCGTCGGCGAGCCGATATCCCGCGCCAATCCGGCATAACTGCAGGTGCTGCCCAGGGGAATGGCCCGCAGCGCCTGCCATACCGTGCGGGTGAAGGCCGAGGCCTGCATCGCCAACGGTGTCTGGAAAGACACCGGCTCACCGGCGAAATAACGGCGCAGTTCGGCCTCGATCTGGTCGATGGGGGCAAAACGCCCGAAGCCGATGCTCGAACCACTGCTGTCCTGCAATTTGCGCAGCTCCCCGGCCAGGGCCGGGCGGTCGAAGAACTCCAGCAGATGCAGGACCTGGGCATCGGCCACGGCCAGCATCACGCCGATGGGGGTCTGCAACCAATCCGCCTTGAGCAGCTCGCGCCCCCGCCAGTTCGAGGGTGGCTGGCCGACCAGCCGGCCGAAGGCCTTGCGAAAGCCGCTGTCGGAGTCGAAGCCGGCACTGAGCTGGGCCTCGATCACCGGCTGGCCCGACGCCAGTTGCTGCATGCCCCGGCCCATGCGCCGCAAGCGGGCCATCTCCAGGAAGGTCACGCCGAAGTAGCGCTTGAAGGCACGCCGCACGGTGGACGGGTCCAGCCCCAGGCGCACCAGGTCATCCTCGTACCAGCGGCGCTCGGCATCCGCGTGCAGTTGCTCGAGCAAGGCCTTGACCCAGGGCTCCTGGACTCCCGCCTCGGCCAGTGGGCGGCAACGCAGGCAGGGGCGAAAACCCGCTTCGACACACCCCTTGATGGAGCTGAAGAACACCGTGTTATGGCGCTTGGGCTTGCGAGCGGCACAGGTCAGGCGGCAGAACACTCCGGTGCTTTTCACCCCGACATAGGCAAAACCTTCATAGGCCGGATCGCGATCCAGCAGTGCCTGGTACAGGGTGTCGTCGTCAGGGAGGCGAAACAGCAGGGGGGCGTGGTCCATGGTGCATCCTGGATCTTCGAGCATCGGGTCCGGCACTCTAAACCCGCGCCCGGCTGGTTGCCGCTGAAAAACGGGCGTCGATTCACCCTCCAGCGACGGATCATGCACGGGCGCAGATCATGCACTATATTGGTGCGCAACCTTGCACCCATGGCGCATCGACCACCCATTTTGGGTCGAAAACCTTCGCCAGGGCTGGCAGCCCGCCAAACGGGCGTCGTTCAAACGCCTGTTTCAGGGGCTCGGACGCTTCTTTTCGGAGCCTTGGTTTGGTTTTTGCATTTTCCCCATGACAGCGCTTCAACCCGTGCACGATCCGCGACCGGCCGCGGATCGCCCTGCTCCAAAAGAGGTCCGAATGACCATCAGCGACCCACTGCATCGCCTGCTACTGGACAACCTGACCACCGCCACCATCCTGCTCAACGCCGACCTGCGCCTTGAGTACATGAATCCGGCAGCGGAGATGCTCCTGGCCATCAGCGGCCAGCGCAGCCATGGGCAGTTCATCAGCGAGCTGTTCACCGAGTCGGCCGAAGCCTTGAGCTCCCTGCGCCAGGCGGTGGAACAGGCGCACCCCTTCACCAAGCGCGAAGCGATGCTCACCGCCCTGACCGGCCAGACCCTGACCGTGGATTACGCGGTGACACCGATCCTCAGCAACGGCGACACCTTGCTGCTGCTGGAAGTCCATCCCCGGGATCGCTTGCTGCGCATTACCAAGGAAGAGGCCCAGCTGTCCAAGCAGGAAACCAGCAAGATGCTGGTGCGCGGCCTGGCCCACGAGATCAAGAATCCCCTGGGGGGAATTCGTGGCGCGGCCCAGTTACTGGCCCGCCAGTTGCCTGAAGAAGGCCTCAAGGACTACACCAACGTCATCATCGAAGAAGCCGATCGCCTGCGGAACCTGGTGGACCGCATGCTCGGCTCGAACAAGCTGCCGGTCCTGGCGCCGACCAACATCCACGAAGTGCTGGAACGGGTCTGCAGCCTGGTGGAAGCCGAAAGCCAGGGCTGCATCACCCTGGTCCGGGACTACGATCCGAGCATCCCCGACGTGCTGGTCGACCGCGAGCAGATGATCCAGGCAGTCCTGAACATCGTGCGCAACGCCATGCAGGCCATCAGTACCCAGAACGAACTGCGCCTGGGCCGCATCACCTTGCGCAGCCGCACCATGCGCCAGTTCACAATCGGCCACGTACGCCACCGGCTGGTGACCAAGATCGAGATCATCGACAACGGCCCGGGGATTCCCGCCGAACTGCAGGACACCCTCTTCTTCCCCATGGTCAGCGGCCGTCCGGATGGTACCGGGCTGGGCCTGGCCATCACCCAGAACATCATCAGCCAGCACCAGGGCTTGATCGAGTGCGACAGCCACCCAGGCCACACCACGTTCTCGATCTTTCTGCCACTGGAACAAGGAGCCCCATCGACATGAGCCGAAGTGAAACCGTGTGGATCGTCGATGACGACCGTTCAATCCGCTGGGTCCTGGAAAAAGCCTTGCAGCAGGAAGGGATGACCACCCAGAGCTTCGACAGCGCCGACGGGGTGATGAGCCGCCTGGCACGCCAGACCCCGGACGTGATCATCTCCGACATCCGCATGCCCGGGGCCAGCGGCCTCGACCTGCTGGCACGGATTCGCGAGCAGCACCCGCGCCTGCCGGTGATCATCATGACCGCCCACTCGGACCTGGACAGCGCCGTCGCCTCCTACCAGGGCGGCGCCTTCGAGTACCTGCCCAAGCCATTCGACGTCGACGAGGCGGTGTCCCTGGTCAAGCGCGCCAACCAGCACGCCCAGGAACAGCAAGGCCTGGAAGTGGCCCCGAGCCTGGCCCGCACCCCGGAGATCATCGGCGAGGCGCCGGCGATGCAGGAGGTATTCCGCGCCATCGGCCGGCTGAGCCACTCCAACATCACCGTGCTGATCAATGGCGAATCCGGCACCGGCAAGGAACTGGTGGCCCATGCCCTGCATCGCCACAGCCCCCGGGCGAGTTCGCCGTTCATCGCCTTGAACATGGCGGCCATCCCCAAGGACCTGATGGAGTCCGAGCTGTTCGGCCATGAAAAAGGCGCGTTCACCGGCGCGGCCAACCTGCGGCGCGGGCGCTTCGAGCAGGCCGACGGCGGCACCCTGTTCCTGGACGAGATCGGCGACATGCCGGCCGACACCCAGACCCGGCTGCTGCGGGTGCTGGCCGACGGCGAGTTCTACCGGGTCGGAGGCCATACCCCGGTCAAGGTCGACGTGCGGATCATCGCCGCCACCCACCAGAACCTGGAAACCCTGGTCCATGCCGGCAAGTTTCGCGAAGACCTGTTCCACCGCCTCAACGTGATCCGCATCCACATTCCCCGCCTGTCGGATCGTCGCGAGGACATCCCGACCCTGGCCAAGCACTTCCTCGGCCGCGCGGCCCAGGAGCTGGCGGTGGAACCCAAGCTGCTCAAGCACGAGACCGAGGAATACCTGAAGAACCTGCCCTGGCCGGGCAACGTGCGCCAGCTGGAGAACACCTGCCGCTGGATCACCGTGATGGCTTCCGGGCGCGAGGTGCATATCGGCGACCTGCCACCGGAACTGCTGAGCCTGCCCCAGGACTCGGCGCCGGTGACCAACTGGGAGCAGGCATTGCGCCAGTGGGCCGACCAGGCCCTGGCCCGCGGCCAGTCCAACCTGCTGGACAGCGCGGTCCCGAGCTTCGAGCGGATCATGATCGAGACCGCCCTCAAGCACACCGCGGGCCGGCGCCGCGACGCCGCAGTCCTGCTGGGCTGGGGCCGCAATACCCTGACCCGCAAGATCAAGGAACTGGGCATGAAGGTCGACGGCGGCGACGAGGAGGACAGCGACGAGGCTTGAGCGGCTGTTCTGTAGACCCTATCGCGAGCCAGCCTCGCTCCTGCGGATCTTGTGTTTCGTAGGAGCGAGGCTGGCTCGCGATGCTTTTCGTGCACCGAAATGGTGAGCCTGCACCGCCAAAAGGCTCGGCCAGACGGAGATCCGCTACCGAACGGCCGCACCAGGCCAGGCAAGAAAAACTCAAAAAAACGGCGAAAGCCCCGAGAACCGGGGCCTCCAGCTTGACCCTGCAATTAACTGAAGCGTTTAAGCCTGAATTGGCACGCCCCCTGCAATAACAAGATCACGAGCGCCACCGCTCACCCGTTTTGGGGACCTTGGTACAGGCAGGCCAGGAATCCCCCTCTTTAACACCCGGTCCGCCCGCGCCAAGCGAGCCGGCCAGAGTTTTGGGGACCCTGGTACAGGCAGGCCGGGAATCCCCTTCTTTACACCAGGGCTCGTCGCCGACAAGACGACCAGCCCTTCCCTTTTGGGGGCCTTGGTACAGGCAGGCCGGGGTTTCCCTCTTTTATTGCTCGCGCAGGCGGACTTCCAGGCGCCAACGCCCGTCCACCTCGCTCCCGCTCCATTCACCCCGCAGCGGGCGAGCGGCCACCAGGTTCAGCAACAAGCCCTGGTCCGCCAGGCGTATCCGCCAGTTCGCGGTCCGCTGGTTGACCTGTAATTGACCCTGTTGCGCCTGGCCCGTGGCATCGAACAGCAACGCCACCGCCCCCTCGATATGTTCGCCATGGACCTTGGGCTCACGGTCGAACCACACCACCAGGCCCTCGGCCACGCCTTCGACCTTGAGCAACTGCACCGGCTCGGTCTGGGTCAGGCGTCCGATCATCAAGCCAACCATCAACCCGACTATGGCCAGGGAGCCGAACACCCGCAGCATTAGCTTCGGCCGCGGGTCTTCTTCAGGCGTAGAATGCTGCCTGTCTTTCTCTTCGGAGCCGTGCATGTTTCACGTCATCCTCTTCCAACCAGAAATTCCGCCGAATACCGGCAACGTTATCAGGCTGTGCGCCAACAGCGGCTGCCACCTGCACTTGATCGAGCCGCTGGGTTTCGAAATGGACGACAAGCGCCTGCGTCGCGCCGGCCTCGACTATCACGAATACGCCACCCTGCAACGCCACCCCGACCTCGCCAGCTGCTTGCAGAGCCTCGGCCATCCACGCCTGTTCGCCTTCACCACCAAGGGCTCGCGGCCTTTCCACGACGCCAGCTTCCAGGACGGCGACGCCTTCTTGTTCGGCCCGGAAAGCCGTGGCTTGCCGGCCGAAGTACTGGACGCCCTGCCCGGCGAGCAGCGCCTGCGCCTGCCCATGCGCGAAGGCTGCCGCAGCCTCAACCTGTCCAACACCGTGGCGGTGGCGGTCTATGAAGGCTGGCGCCAGCTGGGCTTCAAATAAGCGCCTGCTTGTGCAGGAGCCAAGCGTGCTCGCGATGAACGGTAACGCGGTGCACAGGCATTTCGCCTCGCCCTTGTCGCGGACAAGCCTCGCTCCTACCTGGAGGTTTCGCCCAGCCATGAAAAAAGCGCCGTCAAAGGCGCTTTTTTCATGGCTGGGCGAAGCTCTTATTGAACGGTGTTCTCGCCGGCCTGTACGCGTTGCAGCTCCTGGGCGTACAGCGCGTCGAAGTTCACCGGAGCCAGCATCAGGGCCGGGAACGAACCACGGGTCACCAGGCTGTCCAGCGCTTCGCGAGCGTACGGGAACAGGATGTTCGGACAGAAGGCACCCAGGGTGTGGCTCATGGAAGCCTCGTCCAGGTTCTTGATCAGGAAGATACCGGCCTGCTGCACTTCAGCGATGAAGGCCACTTCGTCGCCGTTCTTCACGGTCACGGACAGGGTCAGCACCACTTCGTGGAAGTCTGCTTCCAGGGCTTTCTGGCGAGTGTTCAGGTCCAGGGAGACGCTGGGTTCCCACTGCTGGCGGAAGATCGCCGGGCTTTTCGGCGCTTCGAAGGACAGGTCACGCACATAGATGCGCTGCAGGGAGAATTGCGGTGCGCTTTCGTCTTCGGCAGCAGCAGTGTTCTGTTGGTCAGTCATCTCGGATCCTTCTTGATCTCGGGGGTCTATAGGGAAGTTTCAGGCCGCCAGCAACGCGTCGAGCTTGCCGGCGCGCTCCAGGGCGAACAAATCATCACAACCACCTACGTGGGTGGCGCCGATCCAGATCTGCGGCACGGACGTACGTCCGGCTTTCTGGGCCATGTCGGCGCGCACCTGCGGCTTGCCATCGACCTTGATCTCTTCGAAGGCTACGCCTTTGCTTGCGAGCAGGTGCTTGGCCCGCGAGCAATAAGGGCAGTAATCACTGGAATAGACGATGACCTGGGACATTACTTCACCAATGGCAGGTTATCGGCCTTCCAGCTGGCGACACCGCCGGACAGCTTGGCCGCGGTGAAGCCGGACTTCATCAGCTCGCGGGCGTGGGTGCCGGCGTGCTGGCCCTGGGCATCCACCAGGATGATGGTCTTGGCCTTGTGCTTCTCCAGCTCGCCGATGCGGGCTGTCAGCTTGTCCTGGGGAATGTTCAGCGCGCCGACGATGTGGCCCGCGGCGTATTCCTTGGATGGACGGATATCGATCACCACGCCCTGCTCGCTGTTGACCAGCGCGGTCAGCTCACCGGTGCTGAGGCTGCGGCCACCGCGGCTCAGTTCATGAGCGATCAGCAGGGCCAGGAGAATGACGAAGGCGCCGACGAGCAAGTAGTGTTCAGTAGCGAATTGAATCAGGTGAGCAACCATCTAAGGAGGTTCCAGGGCGTGAAAATGCCGGCCAGTATACACAGCCCTCAAGGTCGGCCAAACCCCGCCCGGCGGTGACGCCGATGGAACTTGCCTTTAAACTGCCACTCCCTTTTTCAACACCTCCTTTTCCAGCCACGAGTGGACGCCATGACTACCACGCCTAAACCTTTGGTCCTGATGATTCTGGATGGCTTCGGTCACAGCGAGAGCCACGAATCCAACGCCGTCTATGCCGCCAACACGCCTGTACTGGATCGCCTGTGCGCCAGCGTGCCCAACGGCCTGATCTCGGGTTCGGGCATGGATGTCGGCCTGCCGGACGGCCAGATGGGCAACTCCGAGGTCGGCCACATGAACCTCGGGGCCGGCCGCGTGGTGTACCAGGACTTCACCCGGGTGACCAAGGCCATCCGCGACGGCGAATTCTTCGACAATCCGACCCTCTGCGCCGCCGTGGACAAGGCCGTGGCTGCCGGCAAGGCCGTGCATATCCTCGGCCTGCTGTCGGACGGCGGCGTGCACAGCCACCAGGATCACCTGGTGGCCATGGCCGAGCTGGCCTTCAAGCGTGGCGCCGAGAAAATCTACCTGCACGCCTTCCTCGACGGTCGAGACACCCCGCCCAGGAGCGCCCAGTCGTCCATCGAACTGCTGGACGAAACCTTCAAGACCTTGGGCAAGGGCCGTATCGCCAGCCTGGTCGGCCGCTACTTCGCCATGGACCGCGACAACCGCTGGGACCGCGTGGCCCAGGCCTACAACCTGATCGTCGAGGGCCAGGGCCAGTTCAGCGCCGCCAGCGCCCAGCAAGGCTTGCAAGCGGCCTACGAGCGCGATGAAAGCGACGAATTCGTCAAGGCCACCACCATCGGCGAGCCGGTCAAGGTCGAGGACGGCGATGCCGTGGTGTTCATGAACTTCCGCGCCGACCGGGCCCGCGAGCTGAGCCGGGTCTTCGTCGAGGATGATTTCAAGGAGTTCGAGCGTGCGCGCCAGCCGAAACTGGCCGGTTTCGTCATGCTCACCCAGTACGCGGCGAGCATCCCGGCCCCGGCGGCCTTCGCCCCCAGCAGCCTGGAAAACGTACTGGGCGACTACCTGGCCAAGAACGGCAAGACCCAGCTGCGCATCGCCGAGACCGAGAAGTACGCCCACGTGACCTTCTTCTTCTCCGGCGGCCGCGAAGAGCCATTCCCGGGTGAGGAGCGCATCCTCATCCCATCGCCGAAGGTCGCCACCTACGACCTGCAGCCGGAAATGAGCGCCCCGCAAGTCACCGACAAGATCGTCGACGCCATCGAGCACCAGCGCTATGACGTGATCATCGTCAACTACGCCAACGGCGACATGGTCGGCCACAGCGGTGTGTTCGAGGCCGCGGTGAAAGCCGTCGAATGCCTGGACCTGTGCGTCGGGCGCATCGTCGACGCCCTGGAGAAGGTCGGTGGCGAAGCGCTGATCACCGCCGACCACGGCAACGTCGAGCAGATGTCCGACGAAACCACCGGCCAGGCCCACACCGCCCACACCACCGAGCCGGTGCCCTTCATCTATGTCGGCAAGCGGCCGCTGAAGGTCCGTGAAGGCGGCGTCCTGGCGGATGTGGCGCCGACCATGCTCAAGTTGCTGGACCTGCCGCAACCTGCGGAAATGACCGGTAAATCGATCCTGGTCTGATAGCAAATGGCCCAATAGCGGGCCGCAAACGGCCTTTTATGACGAACGCCTCAAAGCAGTTGGCTTTGAGGCGTTTTTTTTGCCGCGAGGGGCGGGCATACTAGGCCGTCCCTTTCCCTGGTGTCGCCCGCCTCTATGCTTCGCGCCTTGATTGCCCTTGCCCTGACCTGCCTGCTCCAACCGGCTTTCGCCGATGAGCGCGCGCAAACCCAACAACAGTTGGACGCCACGCGTCAGGACATCGCCGAGCTGAAGAAACTGCTGGGCAAGCTGCAGGAAGAGAAATCCGGAGTGCAGAAGGAGCTGCGCGGCACCGAGACCGAGATGGGCAAGCTGGAGAAGCAGGTCGAGGCCCTGCAGAAAGAGCTGAAGAAAAGCGAATCCGAGCTGCAGCGACTCGATGAGGAGAAAAAAAAACTCCAGAGCGCGCGCACTGAACAGCAACGGCTGATCGCCATCCAGGCCCGCGCGGCCTACCAGAACGGGCGCCAGGAATACCTCAAGCTGCTGCTCAACCAGCAGAATCCGGAAAAATTCGCCCGTACCCTCACCTATTACGACTACCTGAGCCAGGCCCGCCTGGAGCAGTTGAAGAACTTCAACGAGACCCTGCGCCAGCTGGCCAACGTGGAAAAGGACATTTCCCTGCAGCAGGCCCAGCTGCTGGTGCAGAAAAGCAGCCTCGACACCCAGCGCGAGGAGCTGGCCAAGGTCCGCAAGGAGCGCCAATTGGCCCTGGCCAAGCTCAACGACGACGTCAAGGCCCGGGACCAGAAGCTGCAGCAGCGCGAACAGGACCAGGCCGACCTGGGCAAGGTTCTCAAGACCATCGAGGAAACCCTGGCACGCCAGGCTCGCGAGGCGGAAGAGGCGCGCCAGAGAGCGCTGATCGCCCAGCAGGAAGCCGAAAAAAAGCGCTTGCGTGAAGCCCAGGCCGACACCAGCGATGCACCGCGCAAGCCGGTCCACTCCACCCCTGGAGCCCTGGTTTCCAGCAGCGGGCCATCCTATGGCGGGGCATTCGCCTCGGCACGGGGCAAACTTCCATGGCCAGTCGATGGTCGATTGCTGGCACGCTTTGGTGAAACCCGTGGCGACGATGCCCGCTCCAAGTGGGACGGGGTGATGATCAGCGCTGCCGCCGGCAGCCAGGTCCATGCCGTGCATGGGGGCCGGGTGGTATTCGCCGACTGGCTGCGCGGTGCCGGGCTGTTGGTGATCCTCGACCACGGCAACGGCTACCTGAGCCTCTACGGACACAACCAGACGCTGCTCAAGGAAGCTGGCGACGTGGTCAAGGCCGGAGAGTCCATCTCCACAGTCGGTAATAGTGGCGGACAGGACACTCCTGCGCTGTACTTTGCCATTCGTCAGCAGGGCCGCCCCAGCGACCCGGCACAGTGGTGCCACGCGCAAGGATAAGCGCTGCATCTAAATTAGGAGTTCGTTCGACATGCTGCATTTGTCCCGCCTTACCTCGCTGGCCCTGACGATCGCCCTGGTGATCGGCGCGCCCCTGGCGTTCGCCGCCGAAACCGCCCAGGCGACCAGCGCCGCGACCACCAAGGCGCCTTTGCCGCTGGAAGAGCTGCGCACCTTCGCCGAGGTGATGGACCGCATCAAGGCCGCGTATGTCGAACCTGTCGATGACAAGACCCTGCTGGAAAACGCCATCAAGGGCATGCTCAGCAATCTCGACCCGCATTCGTCCTACCTGGGGCCGGAAGACTTCGCCGAACTTCAGGAAAGCACCAGCGGCGAGTTCGGTGGCCTGGGCATCGAGGTCGGCGCCGAGGACGGCTTCATCAAGGTGGTGTCGCCGATCGACGATACCCCGGCCTCCAAGGCCGGGATCCAGGCCGGGGACCTGATCGTCAAGATCAACGGCCAGCCGACCCGTGGCCAGACCATGACCGAGGCCGTGGACAAGATGCGCGGCAAGATCGGCCAGAAGATCACCCTGACCCTGGTTCGCGACGGCGGCACGCCATTCGACGTGACCCTGGCCCGCGCCACCATCCAGGTCAAGAGCGTGAAGAGCCAGTTGCTGGAGTCCGGCTATGGCTACATCCGCATCACCCAGTTCCAGGTCAAGACCGGCGAGGAAGTCTCCAAGGCCCTGGCCAAGCTGCGCAAGGACAACGGCAAGAAGCTCAACGGCATCATCCTCGACCTGCGCAACAACCCGGGCGGCGTGCTGCAGGCGGCGGTGGAAGTGGTCGACCACTTCATCACCAAGGGCCTGATCGTCTATACCAAGGGCCGGATCGCCAATTCCGAGCTGCGCTTCTCCGCCACCGGCAAGGACGAGAGCGAAGCCGTGCCCATGGTGGTGCTGATCAACGGCGGCAGCGCCTCGGCCTCGGAGATCGTCGCCGGCGCCCTGCAGGACCAGAAGCGCGCCGTGCTGATGGGCACCACCAGCTTCGGCAAGGGCTCGGTACAGACCGTGTTGCCGCTGAACAACGACCGCGCCCTGAAGATCACCACCGCGCTGTACTTCACCCCCAATGGCCGCTCGATCCAGGCCCAGGGCATCGTCCCGGACATCGAGGTGCGCCGCGCCAAGATCACCAGCGAGTCCCAGGACGGCGAGTACTTCAAGGAAGCCGACCTGCAGGGTCACCTGGGCAATGGCAACGGCGGCGCCGACAAGCCAAGCGGATCTGCCGGCAAGGCCAAGCCGATGCCACAGGACGACGACTACCAGCTGGCCCAGGCCCTGAGCCTGCTCAAGGGGCTGAGCATCACTCGCGGTAAATGATTGAACCCTCGCCGGCCAGCCGACTCCCAAGCAGGGAGCCGGCTAGCCGGCGAAGCGTCCGCCAGGGCGTCCATTGCCAAGGCCATTGCTGATTCCCATGCTGCGCTTTCCTTCGATGCACAACCGCCAGCCATTCTCCCGGCTGCTCGGCGGCCTGCTGCTGGTCCTGCTCTGCTGCCTCCCGGTCCAGGCCGCCGCCCCGCAGGCGCCCAAGGCCTACCTGAGCCTGATCATCGACGACCTGGGCCAGAACCTGCCCCGCGACCGCCGCGTGCTGGGACTACCCGGCCCGGTGACCACGGCGATCATGCCCGATACGCCCCATGCCGCCGAATTCGCCCGGGAAGCCCACCGCGCCGGCAAGATCGTCATCCTGCACATGCCCATGGACCCGGCCACCGGGCCGTTCGCCTGGCACCCGGACCTGCCGCAGGAAGAACTGCAGAAGCGCCTGGAAGCGGCGTTCCAGGCCGTACCCTACACCAGTGGCATCAACAACCACATGGGCAGCCGCATGACGTCCCAGCGACCGGCCATGGCCTGGCTCATGAGCGAGTTGCAACGGCGCAACAAGTTCTTCGTCGACAGCCGCACCAGCGCCCAGACCGTGGCCGCCGCCGAAGCGCAGAAGATCGGCCTGGCCAGCGTTTCCCGGGATGTGTTCCTCGACGATGAACGTACCGAGCCGGCGATTGCCCAGCAGTTGCAGGCGGCGATCAAGCTGGCACGCAGGCAGGGCTCGGCGGTGATGATCGGCCACCCGTATCCGCAGACCCTGGCGGTGCTGGAGCGCGAACTGCCCAAGCTCAAGGCCCAGGGCATCGACTGGATAGACATCAAGTTGATGATCAGCGTGCGTAGCAACAAGGCCATGAGTGGGCATGGCAAGGATGGGGTGTACCGCTGAAGCAGCTGCAAGCTGCAAGCCTCAAGCCACTTGCAGCTCCAAGCTTGCAGCTTGCGGCTGCCCCTCTACAGGTAGCGGCCCATGATCTCTTCCACCAGGCCTTCCTTGCGCATCTCGTCCAGGGCGGCCTGGAGCTTGGCCACCACCTCGTCGGACACGTCCTTGTTCAAGGCCAGGTACAGCTCGGCGCTGTTGAAGCGCAGCACCGTCTTGAGGCCGGTGATGCCTTCCTGCTTGGCCAGGTAGCGCCCGGCGGGATCACCGGTGGCCCAGAGATCGATCTGCCCCGCCACCAGCTTCCTGGCGTTGTCCTGGTCACGCAGCACCACTTGCGGGTCCAGGCCCTGCTTGGCCAGGGTCTCGGCGATGGCATCGCCTTTATAGGCGCCGATCTTGTACTTGCGCGCCTGCTCCAGGGATTGGAGGGTGATCTTGCTGCCGGCCTTGGCCAGCATGATCCAATCGTCCGGGCCGATGGGGCCGACCCATTTGAACAGCGACTCGCGGTCCGGCAGCCGGGCCGTGACGAACACGCCATAACCCGGTTGCTCCAGGGCCATCTTGTAGATGCGTTCCCAGGGAAAGCGCAGGGTCAGGCTGTAGTTGACGCCGGCGCGCTTGCACATTTCACGGACGATATCCACGGCGATACCGTTGATGTTCTCGCCCTGGGCGAAGTTCTTACCGTTGATGGCCATGTTGTAGGGAGGGAAGTTTTCCGTCAGCAACACCAGGGAGGTGTCGGCGGGTTCGGCGGCGCGGGCGAGGCCACCGAGCAGAAAACCGGCGCTGGCGACAACCACAAGAAGACGTTTGAGCATGACGGGTTACCGGGAACCATGGCGAACTCCAGAGTGCCGCGAGCCCGCCATGCTGTCCAGTGGCTATCGCACCACGATCCCGCGCTGGGCCATGTAGGCCTTGGCCTCGGGAACGGTGTACTCGCCGAAGTGGAAGATGCTGGCCGCCAGCACCGCACTGGCGTGGCCCTCGATGATGCCATCGGCCAGATGTTGCAGGTTGCCGACACCGCCGGAGGCGATCACCGGGATACCCAGGGCATCGCTGATGGCCCGGGTGACGCCCAGGTCGAAGCCATTCTTCATGCCATCCTGGTCCATGCTGGTCAGCAGGATTTCCCCGGCCCCCAGGCCTTCCATCTTCTTCGCCCACTCCACCGCGTCCAGCCCGGTGGGCTTGCGCCCGCCATGGGTGAAGATTTCCCAGCGCGGCTCTTCGCCCGGGCCGGAGACCTTCTTGGCATCGATGGCGACCACGATGCACTGGGACCCGAAGTGTTGTGCGGCTTCGCCGACGAACTCCGGGTTGAACACCGCGGCGGTGTTGATCGAGACCTTGTCCGCGCCGGCATTGAGCAGGTTGCGGATGTCCTGCACGGTGCGCACGCCACCGCCCACGGTCAGCGGGATGAACACCTGGCTGGCCATGCGCTCGACGGTATGCAGGGTGGTATCGCGGCCATCGACGCTGGCAGTGATGTCCAGGAAAGTGATCTCGTCCGCACCCTGTTCATCGTAGCGCCGGGCGATCTCCACCGGGTCGCCGGCATCGCGGATGTTCTCGAACTTGACGCCCTTCACTACCCGACCGTTGTCCACGTCCAGGCAAGGGATGATGCGCTTGGCTAGCGCCATAGACTTAATCTCCGATTAAGAAGCTTCAAGCTTCAAGCTGCAAGCAAGAGCAGGCCGAGACCGTGCTTTTAACCTGCAGCTTGCAGCTTACGGCTTGTAGCTGTCGCAGAACGCCTGGGCCTCGGCGACGTCGAGGGTGCCTTCGTAGATGGCACGACCGGTGATGGCGCCGATGATGCCCGGTGCCTTGGCGTCCAGCAGGGCCTTGATGTCGCCCAGGTTATGGATGCCGCCGGAGGCGATCACCGGGATCGAGGTGGCTTCGGCCAGGGCCTTGGTGAAGGGTACGTTGCAGCCCTGCATCATGCCGTCCTTGGCGATGTCGGTGTAGACGATCGCCGAGACGCCATCGGCCTCGAAGCGCTTGGCCAGGTCGATGACCTGTACCGAGCTGACTTCGGCCCAGCCGTCGGTGGCGACGAAACCGTCCTTGGCGTCCAGGCCGACGATGACCTTGCCCGGGAAGGCGCGGCAGGCCTCGGCGACGAACTCCGGCTCCTTCACCGCCTTGGTGCCGATGATCACGTAGCTGACGCCAGCCTTGACGTAGTGCTCGATGGTTTCCAGCGAACGGATGCCACCGCCGATCTGGATCGGCAGGGTCGGATAGCGCTTGGCGATGGCGGTAACCACTTCACCGTTGACCGGCTGGCCTTCGAAGGCACCGTTGAGGTCCACCAGGTGCAAGCGACGGCAGCCACCCTCGACCCATTTGGCGGCCATGCTCACCGGGTCGTCGGAGAATACGGTGGAGTCTTCCATGCGACCCTGGCGCAGGCGCACGCAGGCGCCGTCTTTGAGGTCGATTGCGGGAATGATCAGCATGCTTTTTCCTTCGTCAAAAGAGCTGCAAGCTGCAAGCCATAAGCTGCAAGCGCGCACGCGTGTCTACTTCTTGCAGCCTGCAGCTTGAAGCTGGCCGCTGCCTTAATTCTTTTCGAGCGCCCACAGGTCGCTTTCGATGCTCTCGAACCGCTCCTTGAGGTGCAGCTGAACATCGGCAATCGCCCTGTTGTAGTAGTGGGGGGCAATTTCCTTGCCGAACAATTCGAGGATCTCGGCCACCTCGAACGACCCCAGTTGCAGGTCGAAGCGGTCTTCGAGCAAGCGCTTGAGCTTGTCCAGCGCTTCGCGCTCCTGCTCGGGGGTCAGCGTCAGTATCGGCGCCTTGCTGCGCGACCTGTTCATTTACCAGCGACCGTCCCAGGCCGCGAAGTTCTGCAACAACTGCAGGCCATGGGTATGGCTCTTCTCGGGGTGGAACTGCACGGCAAAACGCGAGCCCTCGGCCAGCACCGCGGCGAAATCCACGCCGTAGTGGCCGCTGCCCACCACCTGCCGGGCATTGCCGGCGGTGATGTAGTAGCTGTGCACGAAGTAGAAGCGCGCCAGGTCCGGGATGCTGTGCCACAGCGGATGGTCCACGGCCTGCTTGACCTCGTTCCAGCCCATGTGCGGCACCTTGAGATGCTCGCCCTCTTCCACCAGGCCCTTGCCGAAGAACTTCACCTGGCCGGGAAACAGCCCGATGCAGTCCACGCCGTCGTTCTCTTCGCTGTGCTCGAGCAGGGCTTGCATGCCCACGCAGATTCCCAGGAACGGACGGTCCTGGCTGACTTCACGCACCAGGGCATCGAAGCCCAGGCGGCGGATCTCGGCCATGCAGTCGCGGATCGCGCCCACGCCGGGAAACACCACCCGGTCGGCTTCGCGGATCACGCTGGCGTCGCTGGTGATCAGCACCTTGCCGGCGCCCACGTGCTCCAGGGCCTTGGCCACGGAGTGCAGGTTGCCCATGCCGTAGTCGATGACGGCTACCGTCTGCATTACAGCACGCCCTTGGTGGAAGGCATCTGCCCGGCCATGCGCTCGTCCAGCTCCACCGCCATGCGCAGCGCGCGCCCGAAGGCCTTGAACACGGTCTCGATCTGGTGGTGGGTGTTGTGGCCGCGCAGGGTGTCGATGTGCAGGGTCACGTTGGCGTGGTTGACGAAGCCCTGGAAGAACTCCTGGAACAGGTCGACATCGAAGCCGCCGACGGTGGCTCGGGTGAAGGGCACGTGCATCTGCAGGCCGGGACGGCCGGAGAAGTCGATCACCACCCGGGACAGGGCTTCATCCAGCGGCACATAGGCATGGCCATAGCGGCGGATGCCTTTCTTGTCGCCGATGGCCTGGCTGAACGCCTGGCCCAGGGTGATGCCGACGTCTTCCACGGTGTGGTGGTCGTCGATATGCAGGTCGCCCTTGCTTTCGATATCCAGGTCGATCAGCCCATGCCGGGCGATCTGGTCCAGCATGTGCTCGAGGAAAGGTACGCCGATATCGAATCGGGCCTTTCCGGTGCCATCCAGGTTGATCGAGGCTTTGATCTGGGTTTCCAGAGTGTCGCGCTCGACAGACGCCTTACGTTCGGCCATCACCAGCTCCGCAAAATCATTGGGCGAAAAAGGCGAGCAGTATAGGCCCGGGGAGGGCCAAACAGGAACACGTCGAACGACATCCTGACGGGCGCGAACCAATGGCTACGAGGCTGTACCTGTCATGACAAGCAACCCCGCGCGCGAAAGCGAGCGACCTCGCTCCCGCGCCAGGCAGGGTCCTAGTGGAACAGCACTGCGGTCTTCTGCAGGGTTATCCACACGCCCCATGCCAGGGGAATGCCCACCACCAGCCAGGCGGCGATCGCCAGCGGCACGCTGCCGGGCGAGGCTTTCCACTCCAGCACCGTGGTGCTGTCGGCGCCCTTGTCGTGGCCCAGCGCCTGCTCGGCCGCCAGTTGCTCGTCGCTCATGAAGTACTTGTCGGCCACCGGGCGCACCAGCAGGTTGCACAGGAAACCCAGCACCAGCAGGCCGGCGAGGATGTACAGGGTGATGTCATAGGCCGCGGCGCGCTCGACGCCGATGCTCAGCTGGTATTCGCGCAGGTAGTTCACCAGCACCGGGCCCAGCACGCCGGCCGCCGCCCAGGCCGTCAGCAGGCGACCGTGGATCGCTCCCACCATCTGGGTGCCGAACAGGTCCGCCAGGTAGGCCGGGACCGTGGCGAAACCGCCGCCGTACATCGACAGGATGATGCAGAACGCCGCCACGAACAGGGCGACGTTGCCCAGGTGGCCGAGGTTCGGGATCAGCGCATACAGGGCAAACCCGAGGGCGAAGAACACGAAGTAGGTGTTCTTGCGGCCCAGGTAGTCGGAGAACGACGCCCAGAAGAACCGGCCACCGATGTTGAACAAGCTCAGCAGGCCAGTGAAGCCGGCGGCGATGGCGGCGATCTGCGCCAGTTGCCCGGCGTCCAGCTGGCTGAAGCTCAGGTCGTTGCCCAGCAGCTTGCCGGCGAACACTTCCTGCAGCAGTGGCGAGGCCATGCCGAGGATGCCGATACCGGCCGACACGTTCAGGCATAGCACCAGCCACACCAGGCGGAACTGCGGGGTCTTCCAGGCCACGTTCACATGCACGTGGCGGTGGGTGATCATCGCGTTACCGGCTTTTTTCACCGGCGCGCTCCAGCCCTCGGGCTTCCAGCCGGTGGGCGGTACGCGATACGCCAGGGCGCCACCGATCATGAACACGAAATAGATCGCGGCCATCACCAGGAAGCTCTGCCAGACGCCGACGCTGGTGGGGGTAGCGAAGTGGCTCATCAACGCGGCCGCCAGGGGCGCACCGACCATCGCGCCGCCGCCGAAACCCATGATCGCCATGCCGGTGGCCATGCCACGCTTGTCCGGGAACCACTTGATCAGGGTCGACACCGGGGAGATGTAGCCCAGGCCCAGGCCGATCCCGCCGATCACCCCGGAGCCGATCCACATCAGCCAGATCTGGTGGGTGTAGACCCCCAGGGCGGAAATCAGCAGGCCGCCGCACCAGCACAGGGCGGAGACCACCCCAGCCTTGCGCGGACCGGCGTGTTCCAGCCAGCCGCCCCAGATCGCCGCCGAGCAGCCCAGGAAGATGAAGAACAGGGTGTAGATCCAGCCGAGCATGGAGATCGGCCAGTCACACTGGGACGAGAAGACCTGGGCGATGAAGCCCATGCCCGGCTCGCAAGCCACGGGGGCGCTGATACCCAGCGCCTTGGACAGTGGCAGCCAGAACACCGAGAAGCCATAGGCCATGCCGATGCACAGGTGGATGGCCAGGGCGGCCGGTGGAACCAGCCAGCGGTTGAAACCGGGCTTGGCGATGATGCGTTCTTTGGACAAGAACGCTGGCTGGGCGGCCGGGTTGGCGGCCGCGATGCTAGAGCTCATGGATGTTCCCCCAATTATTGGAATTGTTCACCGGCCACTCCCCTGCGACGACCTTGGCACGCAGGCATGGTCGTTCTGATTGAGTAAAGCTTCCCTTGGGCGGGCGCGACATTAAGTCGCGGAAGGACGGACGAACCGCCAGAGGTTACCATTTGCAAAACATTAAGAAAGCAAACTGCTACCACCTTTTTTGTCGCGACTGCTCTGGTGGTCGCCGCCCACCCTCTCCCCAGGAACCCCCATGCCCATCGTTGTCCAAGCGCTGTACGACGCCAGCCCCCAGGACCAGCAGGACCTGCGCAAGATCTACCAGGACGCCCCGGACTGGCTGTTCGCTCCCCATGCCGATGCCCCGCAGCTGATCGCCCATGCCCTGGGGGACGCCAGCCTGCTGGCGGCGCGCTTCAACGACCGCTTGCTGGGAGCCGGGTATCTGCAACGGCACTCGGACGGCTGGTCCCTGTCCCACCTTTGTGTGCGCCAGATCACCCGGCGCCGCGGCGTGGCCGAACGCCTGGTGAGCCAGGCCCGGGAAATGGCCCGGACCGAGGGGGCGAACCTGTACCTGCTGGCTCCGGCCGGGCATCTCGAGGCCCAGGCCCTGGCGGCCAAGCTGGGGCTTGAGCTCAAGCACCCCTAGACGGTTTGGGTCAACAGTCGCCAGGTCCGGGGCGTTATACTGCCCCGCTAAATTTTGAATTCGACATACAAGGACTCGCCCATGAAAGCGCTCGGCAAAATCCTGGGTCTGGTAATTCTCGGGCTGTTACTGATCATCGTGGCTCTGGGCTTCGCCCTGACCCACCTGTTCGACCCCAACGACTACAAAGACGAAATCCGCCAGATCGCCCGGGACAAGGCCCACATCGAGCTGACCCTCAATGGCGACATCGGCTGGAGCCTGTTCCCCTGGCTCGGCCTGGAACTGCACGACGCCGGGGTGGCCACCCTGGCCAACCCCACCCAGCCTTTCGCCGACCTGCAGATGCTGGGCCTGTCGGTTCGCGTGCTGCCATTGCTGCGCCGCGAAGTACAGATGAGCGACGTCCGGGTCGAGGGGCTGAACCTGCGCCTGACCCGCGACAAGGACGGCCACGGCAACTGGCAGGACATCGGCAAGGCCGCGCCGGCCGACCGCCAGGCCGAGACGCCTGCCACCAGCACCGGCGAAACCGGCGAGGCTGCGGCCAGCGCGGAAAAACCCGCGCAGCCGATCCGCCTGGATATCGACAGCCTGACGGTGAACAACGCCCGGGTCGAATACAACGACGAACAGACCGGCAAGCAGTTCACCGCCGAGAGCATCCAGCTCAGCACCGGGCCGATCCACGAAGCCACCAACACTCCGGTCAAGCTCACCGCCTTCCTGGCCAGCAGCCAACCGGCGGTGCGCGTGCGCACCGAGCTCAACGGCGAACTGCGCTTCGACCGTGCCCTGCAGCGCTATCAGTTCGAGGACATGCGCTTGTCCGGCGAGGCGGCCGGCGACCCCTTGCAAGGCAAGACCCTGACCTTCTCCGCCCAGGGCCAGTTGCTGCTGGACAAGGCCGCCAACGTCGGCCAGTGGACCGGGCTGAAGCTCTCCCTCAACCAGCTGCGGGCCCTGGGCGAACTCAAGGTCAATGACCTGGACAAGACGCCGCAGATCAGCGGCGGAATCTCCATCGCCCAGTTCGACCTGGCGAAATTCGTCGACAGCATCGGCCAGACCCTGCCGGCCATGGCCGAGGGCAGCCTGAGCAAGGTCGAGCTGGCCAGCCGCCTGCAAGGCACCCCCACCAGCCTGGCCCTGGAAGATCTCGCCCTGAAGCTCGACGACAGCACCTTCAGCGGTCGCCTGGCCATCGAGGACTTCGCCAAGCAAGCCCTGCGAGCCCAGCTCAAGGCCGATACCTTCAACGTCGACCGCTACCTGCCGCCCAAGTCCGCGGCAGCCAACAGCGCCGCCGCGGCCCGCAAGGCCGAAGTACAGGGTAGCGAGGCGGCTGCCGCGGGCGGCACCACGCCGCTGCCCGACGCACCGACCAAGGGCGCCTGGAGCACCGATCGCCTGCTGCCGGTGGAACGCCTGGCCCAGCTCGACGTCGACGCCGACCTGAACTTCGGCCAACTGACCCTGGACAAGCTGCAGATCCAGAATGCCGCGCTCAAGGCTTCCGGCCAGGATGGCCTGTTGAAACTCGCCAACCTGCGCGGCGAGCTGTTCAACGGCAGCTTCGAGGCCAATGGCACCCTGGACGTGCGCCAGAGCACCCCGAAACTGAGCCTGCAGACCCGGATCAACCGGGTGCCGGTGGAGCGCATCCTGGAAAACCAGGGCCAGAACCCTCCGGTCAAGGGCCTGGTCACCCTGAGCAGCAACCTCACCGGCAACGGCAACAGCCAGAAGGCGCTGATCGACAGCCTCAACGGCACCGCCAGCTTCGCCATCAACAACGGTGTGCTGCTCAACGCCAGCATCGAGCAACAGCTGTGCCAGGGTATCGCCGTGCTCAACCGCAAGAACCTGACCAGTACCCCGCGCGGCAAGGACACCCCGTTCCAGGAGCTCAAGGGCAACCTGACCTTGCGTAATGGCGTGGCCAGCAACCCGGACCTGAAGGTGCGCATCCCCGGCATGACCGTCAACGGCAACGGCGACATCGACCTGCGCGTGCTGGGCCTGGACTATCGCGTGGGCATCGTCGTCGAAGGCGACCTGAGCGATAACCCGGACCCGGCCTGCCAGGTGGGCGAGCGCTTCCGTGGCATCGAGCTGCCGCTGCGTTGCCGTGGCCCGCTGGAGCTGGGCGCCAAGGCCTGCCGCCTGGACAAGGACGGCCTGGGCCAGGTGGCCGCCAAGCTGGCCGGCGACCGCCTCAAGGAAAAGATCGACGAGAAACTCGGCGACAAGGTCAGCCCGGAACTGAAGAACGCAATCAAGGGGCTGTTCAAGCGATGAGAGCCGAGGCTTTTTCCAGCGCGGTGCTGGATTGGTATGACCGTCACGGGCGCCACGACCTGCCCTGGCAACAGGACATCAACCCGTATCGGGTCTGGGTCTCGGAGATCATGCTGCAGCAGACCCAGGTCAGTACAGTGCTCAACTACTTCGACCGCTTCATGGCCTCCCTGCCCACGGTGCAGGCCCTGGCCGAGGCACCGGAAGACGAAGTGCTGCACCTGTGGACCGGCCTGGGCTACTACACCCGGGCGCGTAACCTGCAGAAGACCGCGAAGATCGTGATGGCCGAATACGGCGGCGAATTTCCCCGCGACGTGGAAAAACTCACCGAGCTGCCAGGCATCGGGCTGTCCACCGCCGGGGCCATCGCCAGCATCAGCATGGGCCTGCGGGCGCCGATCCTCGATGGCAACGTCAAGCGGGTCCTGGCGCGCTTTACCGCCCAGGAGGGCTACCCGGGGGAACCCAAGGTGGCCAAGCAGTTGTGGGCGACCGCCGAACGCTTCACGCCCCACTCGCGGGTTAACCACTACACCCAGGCAATGATGGACCTGGGGGCGACCCTGTGCACCCGTAGCAAGCCCAGCTGCCTGCTGTGCCCCCTGGAGCGGCACTGCGAAGCGCACATGCTCGGCCTGGAAACCCGCTATCCGGTGCCCAAGCCACGCAAGGAAGTCCCCCAGAAACGCACCCTGATGCCCATGCTGGCCAACCGCGAAGGCGCCATCCTGCTCTACCGCCGCCCTTCCAGCGGCCTCTGGGGCGGGCTCTGGAGCCTGCCGGAACTCGATGACCTGGACGACATCCAGCACCTGGCCCTGCAACACTCCCTGGAGCTGGGTCAACACCAGCAGATGCCCGCCCTGGTACACACCTTCAGCCACTTCCAGCTGGCCATCGAACCCTGGCTGATCCGGGTCGAAGAGTCGGCCCTGCACGTCGCCGAGGCCGACTGGCTCTGGTATAACCTCGCCACCCCGCCGCGCCTGGGCCTTGCCGCCCCGGTGAAGACACTGCTCAAACGCGCGGCTGAAGTATTGAATGCAGGAGAGTCGTCATGACACGCACCGTAATGTGCCGCAAATACCAAGAAGAACTGCCAGGCCTGGAACGTCCGCCGTACCCGGGCCCCAAGGGCCAGGATATCTACGAGCACGTCTCGGCCAAGGCCTGGGGCGACTGGCAGAAGCACCAGACCCTGCTGATCAACGAAAAGCGCCTGAACATGATGAACGCCGAGGATCGCAAGTTCATCCAGGCGGAAATGGACAAGTACTTCTCCGGCGAGGAATACGCCAAGGCCGAAGGTTACGTGCCGCCAGCGGAGTAAAACCGCTGCAAATCCGGGGGCGGATCGTAAGCGGCGGTAATAATTAAACTTTTTTTCAAAACTTGCTTGACGCCCCCCTGAAAAACCCGTTTAATGCGCCCCGTTGCCCAGATAGCTCAGTCGGTAGAGCAGGGGATTGAAAATCCCCGTGTCGGCGGTTCGATTCCGTCTCTGGGCACCAAATACCGAAAACCCTGAATCGAAAGATTCAGGGTTTTTTTATGCCCGGCATTCGGCGCCATCAGGCTCAGGCCTCAAGACTGCGCTCAATAGCTATCCCAATGAACGTTGAGATCGCGCCGGGCGCTAGCGGCGACATCGATAGTGCTACGCCGCTCCAGGCCCTTGCGGGTAGTCACGACCTGGAACTTGCCGGGGGGCAGCTGCACATAGACGATCGGCCCCACCCCGGCCAGGTTCAGCAGGGAATGCCCCTGGGCATTCTCGATCGCCACGTCCACATCCGAGGTGTACTGGTTCTGCGGGCCGACGGAAAACGTCAGGTGCAGGTTGTAGCCCGTCACCTGCTGGATGGCCCGCGACTCATCCAGGCCGATCCCACCGTTGAGGTAGGCGATGCCGTTTTGCTGTTGCGGCACCAACTGGACGCCGGCCGGATCGATCGGCTCGCTGCTGGCGACAGCGCCCAGTACGCTGGACGATGCCAACGCAAGCAGCAACACGGCGAGCGCCGACATGATACGAATGGAAGAGCATTTCATGATGACCACTCCCGGGTTCGTTACGAACCACTGCAATGGGACGCCACCATCAAGCCTCCAGCCCCAGGATCGGTAGCGCCCGGGTCTCCCCTATTGCATCTCGAATGGCCGAGCCACGACAGCCTTGCACAGCCGGCCCGCCTCAAGCTCCCAAGCCCCAGTGTACGCCCCGATGCCGATGGCTTTAGACCGATTCGGCACCACGGCTTGAGCAAAGACGCCTAAGGCCGCCTCAGTCCGCCCCTGCCTCCATCAGCCCCTGGAGCGCCGCGTCGGCCTCGGCCCGCTGCACCGGGGTCGGCCCGGCGGCGAACCGGCTGCGCCCTTGGTCCAGGGCCAGGTAGGCGTTGTCGCCATCGCCCCAGATGTAGGAGTAGATGAACAGGAAGCTGTCGGAGTCGGGCTGGCAGAAGGCGGCGACGCCACGCAAGGGCGCCAGCAGTTGGATCATCTCGCCATAGTTGTCGGTGAATTCCAGCAAGGCGAACTGCCAGCGGCCAGCCTTGGGGTCATAACGTGAATACGCACCGGGGCCCATCCAGATCTCCACCGCTTCCTGCAGGCTCCGCGCCCCGGAGTCGCGCAACGACTCGGCATCCACCAGGCCCGGGCCGTACATCTGCTTGCTGTTGAACCATTGCTGCCAGTCGCCATAGGCCAGTGCCGGGCGCGGCGTCGCTGCCATGGCCTTGGCATAGTCTTCCGGCGTCATGTTGCAGCGCAGATAGACCGAAGACGGCTCGTTCGCCCGCACCTGTCCGCCAGCGGTCATGAGCACCGCCAGCACCAGCCCCTTCCATGAGCACCACCGCATCATCGTCATTCCCGATCCTTGCAAAAAAAGAGCGCCAGCATACCTTTGCGCCGCCAATGACAGGCCACGGCGTTATCACGAAGGGCCTCTCGCAGAGTAAAGTGACCATCGCCTCGCAAAGGAACGGCCCGCAGTGAACCAGAAACGAACCCGCATCCCCCTGCCCCACCCCAAGCCCGGAAAGACCGGCAAGGGCGCCTGGGTATTCCTGCTGATAGGCAGCGTGCTGCTGGCAGTCACCGCACTGCTGGGCTGGACCCTGGCGAGCGCGCTGCAGGACGGCCTGATCGTCACCCGCAACCGCGCCGGACCGAAACTCGCCTACAGCCAGGCACAACAGCCCACCCAGTTCTATGGCGAGCTGCTCTGGCAATGCGCCAGTACCCTGTTGCTGGGCGCACTGGCCGTAGCCACGCTGTGGATCGGCCGGGTATTAATGGGCACCGACAAACGCCGCCGCTGAACCTGAACCCCTCACTTCGGCCATCCAGGAACAACCTCCCATGTCCCTGTTGTCATCCCCCGAACTGCCCGTCTCGGCCCCCGCCAAGGTCAAGCCTGCCAGCGGTCCCTGCGAGAGTTTCAACGAACCTGCCGCAGACGGCTTGCTGATTGGCGGCTTTGCCTGGCGCCATGCCCAGCCTGATCCTCAGCGCCCGGTGGTGATCATCAGCGCCGCCACCTCGGTGCGCTGCCGCTACTATTTTCGCTTCGCCGATTATCTGTTCGCCCACGGCTTCGACGTCATGACCTATGACTACCGTGGCATCGGCGAATCGCGACCAGCCTCGCTCAAAGGCTTCAAGGCTTCCTGGTCGGACTGGGGCACCCTGGATTTCGAAGCCATGCTGCAACGCGCCCAGCGTGAATTCCCCGGCCAACCGATCGACGTCGTCGGCCATAGCTTCGGCGGTTGCGCGGCAGGCCTGGGCACCTCGGCGGGATTGATCCGGCGCATGGCGACCATGGGCGCGCAGTTCGCCTACTGGCGAGACTACGCCCCGGCGGAACGCTGGCGGATGCTGGGCAAATGGCATGTGGCGATGCCCCTGCTGACCCGCCTCTATGGCTATTTTCCCGGCAAGCGCCTGGGGTGGATGGAAGACACCCCGGCCGGGGTGGTCCGCGACTGGAGCACCCCGCACCCACGCTACGAAGGGCGCCCCAGTGGCCGCAAGATCGCCGCCC
Organism: Pseudomonas sp. KCJK8993; assembly: GCF_046230915.1. Classification (NCBI taxonomy): domain Bacteria; kingdom Pseudomonadati; phylum Pseudomonadota; class Gammaproteobacteria; order Pseudomonadales; family Pseudomonadaceae; genus Pseudomonas; species Pseudomonas sp. KCJK8993. The sequence continues at coordinate 24,401 of NZ_JBJJLO010000010.1, read as the reverse complement.
AACGCAATGGCCAGCCTTTCGCCCATGTCACGGCACCGATCCTGGCCATCAGCCTCAGCGACGATCCGTTCGGCACCGTGGCCGCCATCGAACGCCTGCTGGGCTATTTCCACAACAGCCCATGCACTCACCTGCGCATTACCCCGCAAGACATCGGCGAAACCGAAGTCGGCCACTTCGCGTTCTTCCACAGCCGTTTCGAGACCCGGCTGTGGCCGATCATCCTTGGCTGGCTACGCCACGGCGAACTGGATAGCCGCAGCCCGGGGCGCATCATCCCCAGGAACTGAGCCCCGGCAGGCACCGCCTCCCGGCCGAAGGCAGGTGCCCCACCGCCGATTTACTGGCATCCTTGCCCGCCTCACCGACCGCCACTGCACGGCGGCCATGCGATACACCTTCAGGCAACCAGGTAGCACGCCCATGGCATCTGCGAACAAGCAACACAAAAGGGCCCAGCGGGCGAAAACCAAGGCCAAGCAAAACCGCGCCAAGCGCACTGCACCGGCCTCGGAACTGGACCTCGATCCCAACGACAGCCGCATCGACTTCGAATCGGTGGACCTGACCGAGCTGTTCGTGAAAATGCGCGACGCCGAGAAAACCAGCCAGCAGGCCATGTGCGCGGCGTTCCTGGCGGACCCGTTGCTGGAACTGGTGTATGAGCAGGAGGGCGAACAAGGCGCCACCGACTTCATCCTCGCGGCGCTGATCGAATACCGTAACTGGTCCACCGAGGCCGACGAAGCCACTGCGCTGGCCTGGATCGAATCCGAGGCCTTCCAGGTCGACTACCTCGCCGCTTCCCAGGCCCTGTTCAGCAAGGAAGGCTGAACGAGCGGCAAGAAAAAAGGGCGCATCCTGTGGATGCGCCCTTTTGCATTTCAGCTACTAGAGCTACCTGATACTCAGGCCGCTTCCAGCCGTGGGATTTCCATGCCGATGCGCGAGCTGGCGAAATTCAGGTCACCGCTGGCGATGGACTGGGCCTTGAAGCCGGCGCCGATCAGGTCACGGACGAACAGCTTGTTGTAGATGAACATGAACACCAGGTTGCTCAGGCCGAAAGTGAACATGGACAGCAGGAACATGATCGCTGCCCATTTCCAGTCGGCGCGAAACAGGGCCGGGATGAAACCGAAGAAGAACACGGTCCAGGAGAAACCGACTGGCGCTTCCTTGATGGCCCCGGTGTTCGGGTTTTTGAAGATGATTTTGGTGAACGCCATGTGCGTCTCCTTGCCGCCCCGTTATGAGGAACCAATGACCGGGCGATCACCATTGGAACCAGTGCTAGGTTCTTCGGGCAGGGACCATCGACCACGCCAAGGGCGAGTGCAAACCGGTCAAGAGCTGGAAAGGCGAGGCGTTTCAAGGGAAAGCGGCGGATCCGCAGGTTCCGACAAGCGTTCAATCCCTTGTACAACAGCGCTATTCCATAGCTCCTCTCACGCTGGCACGCAAGAGCTCTTATCGAAGAGCGCGCAGGCTACTATTTCACCTGCATGCTGTCCATGAAACCTCATGTAACAAGTCACAAATCCAATAAAAACGGCCTCTGTCTATATCGACAACGGTCTTTTTGGCTTCCAGGCGATCAATTGATCCGCCCCGGCGCCCAGGCTCGACCGGCGCGTCCCCGTATACCGCTACAGCGACGCCGACAGCCCTACGCCAGACCCGGTGCCGGGGGTCCTCGCTTCCAGGAACAAGAAAAGACTAACTCCACCCGGCCCGGGTTCGTTCTCGCAAAAAGGCGGTCTCGCAGCACGCCTTGATTACCCAGGCCATAAAGGCAGGTACAGAGCCAACAGCCCGGGACCACACCTTTCCGAAAAGATCGGCAACCCATTGAACTCGATGGCTTTTTTCCAGGTCATTGCTCGGCATTACAGCCATCAGCCGCCCTCGTCCGGCAAAAACACGGTCAAAACGCGTGGGATACCCAATTAACCGACAGATCCATGACCTTTGGCCCGTTAACCCTTCCAACACCCGGCCAAAGCTGGCACCATCGCGCCTTTTTTTACGCGACACCCGCCGGATCCAGGGTTCAAACGGGCGTTCGGTTGTTGATGGGGCGACAGTCAGCTGTGCCGATGCGACAACCTGCCACACGTCGCTCGTTTACCTCCGGCAGCGCTGTTGGCTGCGATTCGAACCCTATGCTAGCTTGGCGCCTCGCCAGGAAGGCCGCCCAACAGCAGGAGCACATTGAACTCTATGAGGACCGCACATGGCTGAGGCCACGCCCGCGCTTGAAATCCGCAACTTGCACAAACGCTACGGCTCACAGGAGGTACTCAAGGGTATCTCGCTGACCGCTCGCGACGGTGACGTGATATCGATCCTGGGTTCCTCCGGTTCCGGCAAGTCCACTTTCCTACGCTGCATCAACCTGCTGGAAAACCCGCACCAGGGCCAGATCCTGGTAGCCGGCGAAGAGCTCAAGCTCAAGGCCGCGAAGAACGGCGAGCTGATCGCCACCGACAGCAAGCAGATCAACCGCCTGCGCAGCGAAATCGGTTTCGTATTCCAGAACTTCAATCTCTGGCCGCACATGAGCGTGCTCGACAACATCATCGAGGCACCGCGTCGCGTGCTGGGCCAGAGCAAGGCCGAGGCCATCGAGGTGGCCGAGGCCCTGCTGGCCAAGGTCGGCATCGCCGACAAGCGCCACGCCTACCCGGCCCAGCTCTCCGGCGGCCAGCAACAACGCGCCGCCATCGCCCGGACCCTGGCGATGCAACCCAAGGTCATCCTGTTCGACGAGCCGACCTCGGCCCTGGACCCGGAAATGGTCCAGGAAGTCCTCAATGTGATCCGCGCCCTGGCCGAAGAGGGCCGCACCATGTTGCTGGTCACCCATGAAATGAGTTTTGCCCGCCAGGTCTCCAGCGAAGTGGTGTTCCTGCACCAGGGTCTGGTAGAAGAGCAAGGTTCGCCCGAGCAGGTCTTCGAGAACCCGCTTTCGGCACGCTGCAAACAATTCATGTCCAGCAACCGCTAACGGAGCTAAACGCATGCAGAGCTATAAGAAAGTCCTCCTGGCCGCTGCCGTCACCCTGGCCTTCAGCGCCAGCGCCGCCGCCGAGACCCTGAAGATGGGCATCGAGGCAGCCTACCCTCCCTTCAACAACAAGGACGCCAGCGGCCAGGTCGTCGGTTTCGACAAGGACATCGGCGACGCTCTGTGCGCCAAGCTGAAGGTCGAGAAATGCGAAGTGGTCACCTCCGACTGGGACGGCATCATCCCGGCCCTGAACGCCAAGAAGTTCGACTTCCTGGTGTCCTCGCTGTCGATCACCGACGAGCGCAAGCAGGCGGTGGACTTCACCGATCCGTACTACTCCAACAAGCTGCAGTTCATCGCACCGAAGAAAGTCGATTTCAAGGTCGAGAAGTCCTACCTCAAGGGCAAGGTGATCGGTGCCCAGCGCGCGACCCTGGCCGGTACCTGGCTGGACGACCGCAACATGGAAGACGACTACGGCGTCAGCATCAAGCTCTACGACACCCAGGAAAACGCCTACCTGGACCTGCTCTCCGGTCGCCTGGACGGCATCCTGGCCGACAAGTACGTGCAGTACGAATGGCTCAAGAGCAAGGACGGCCAGAACTTCGAGTTCAAGGGCGAGCCCGTGGTCGAAAGCGACAAGATCGGTATCGCCGTGCGCAAGGGCGACCCACTGCGTGAGCGCCTGAACAAGGCCCTGGTCGAGATCAAGGCCGACGGTACTTACAAGAAGATCAACGACAAGTACTTCCCTTTCAGCATCGAATGATCCTGCATTGCCCGGCCGGCGCACTCCCCTGAGTGCGCCGCTCTCCTGCAACGCCTTGCGATATGACTAGACCATGAATCTCGACCTATACGGATTCGGCCCGGCGCTCGCCGCCGGTGCGCTGATGACCGTCAAACTGGCCCTGGCCGCCCTATGCCTGGGGCTGGTGCTCGGCCTGGCCGGCGCACTGGCCAAGACTTCGCCCTACAAGCCCCTGCAATGGCTGGGCGGTGCCTATTCGACCGTGGTGCGCGGCGTTCCGGAATTGCTCTGGGTCCTGCTGATCTATTTCGGCACGGTGAACGGGATGCGCGCCCTGGGCGAGTTCCTCGGTTACCCCGAACTCGAACTCAACGCCTTCGCCGCCGGGGTCATCGCCCTTGGCCTGTGCTTCGGCGCCTATGCCACCGAAGTGTTCCGTGGAGCGCTGCTGGCGATTCCCAAGGGTCATCGTGAGGCCGGCATGGCCCTGGGCCTGTCCAAGCGGCGTATCTTCACCCGGCTGATCATGCCGCAGATGTGGCGCATCGCCCTGCCGGGCCTGGGCAACCTGTTCATGATCCTGATGAAGGACACCGCGCTGGTCTCCGTGATCGGCCTGGAAGAGATCATGCGTCACGCGCAGATCGGCGTGACCGTCACCAAGCAGCCCTTTACCTTCTTCATGGTCGCGGCCTTCATGTACCTGGGCCTGACCATCATTGCCATGACCGCCATGCACTTCCTGGAAAAACGTGCCGCTCGCGGCTTTGCGAGGAGCACGCAATGAACTGGGAAGTGATCATCAAGTGGCTGCCGAAACTGGCCCAGGGCGCCACCCTGACCCTGGAACTGGTAGCCATCGCCGTCATCGCCGGCCTGCTACTGGCCATTCCCCTGGGCATCGCCCGCTCGTCCCGCCTGTGGTACGTGCGCCTGCTGCCCTACTGCTACATCTTCTTCTTCCGCGGTACTCCGCTGCTGGTGCAGCTGTTCCTGGTCTACTACGGCCTGGCGCAGTTCGACAGCGTGCGTGAAAGCGCCCTGTGGCCCTACCTGCGCGATCCGTTCTGGTGCGCCACCGCCACCATGACCCTGCACACCGCGGCCTATATCGCCGAGATCCTGCGGGGTGCGATCCAGGCCGTACCGCCGGGTGAAATCGAAGCGGCGCGGGCCCTGGGCATGTCCAAGTCCAAGGCACTGTTCTACATCATCCTGCCGCGCGCCGCGCGGATCGGCCTGCCGGCCTACAGCAATGAAGTGATCCTGATGCTCAAGGCCAGCGCCCTGGCCAGCACCGTGACCTTGCTGGAACTGACCGGCATGGCCCGGACCATCATTGCCCGGACCTACCTGCCGGTGGAGATCTTCTTCGCCGCGGGGCTGTTCTACCTGCTGATGGCCTACATCCTGGTGCGCGGCTTCAAGCTGCTGGAGCGCTGGTTGCGGGTCGAGGCCTGCCAGGGCCGTTGAGCCCTCCCGCTCCCGCCAGGGAGCGGGCCTGCCCCGGATTCGTCACCATGCCCGCCATCCTCCAAGGCCCTGCACTACTGAACCGCTTCCAGGCCTTGGATGCCTTTCTCCTGGAGCACCAGGGGCTCTGGCGCCCACGCCCGTTCCAGCATCTGCAACTGCCCTGGGAAGCCCGTTATCCCGAACTCGCCCTGTGGCTGCGCCAGCGCTCCCTGGCAGACGCCGAAAGCGCCCACAATCACCCGGAACAGCTGGACGCGCCCGCCCCCTTCGCCCAGTTGGCGGCCCAGTCGCGGGCCCTGGCCGAGCTGACGGAGCTGCCCGCCAGCGACCTACCGGCCATGCGAGCGCGGCTGAATGTCGATGTGCCCGGACGCAAATGGCAGCAGATCGAAGCCTTCGCCGCCCGCCTGCAATTCGACCAGACTCCGGCCCACTGGCTCGACTGGTGTTCCGGCAAGGGCCACCTGGGGCGGCGCCTGCTGCAACCGGGGCAATGCCTGACCTGCCTCGAATACGACCCGGCGCTGGTGGCCAGCGGCGAACGACTGAGCCGCCACCATGGCCTGGCCGCCCGCCATGTGCAGCAGGATGTGCTGGCCGATACGGTCGCCGCGCAGTTGGGTGCCGAGCACAGCCCGGTGGCGCTGCATGCCTGCGGCGACTTGCACGTGCGCCTGATGCAGCTCGCCAGCCAGGCCGGCTGCCGCCAGCTGGCCATCGCCCCGTGCTGCTACAACCGCACCAGCGCCAGCCAGTACCAGGGTTTATCCACAGCCGGCCAGGCGTCCGTCCTGCAACTGTCCCTGGACGACCTGGGCCTGCCCATGAGCGAGACCGTGACCGCCGGCGCCCGGGTCCGGCGCCAGCGCGACCAGTCCATGGCCTGGCGCCTGGGCTTCGACCTGCTGCAACGCCAGTTGCGAGGCGTCGACGATTACCTGCCGACGCCGTCGCTGCCCAGCCACTGGCTGGACAAGCCGTTCGCCGAATACTGCCGCGACCTGGCGGCTCTCAAGGCGTTATCCATAAGCGGTGCGCAAGACTGGCCGGCACTGGAAGCCGCCGGCTGGCAACGCCTGGCCCAGGTGCGCAACCTGGAACTGCTGCGCGGCTTGTTCCGCCGGCCGCTGGAGCTTTGGCTGGTGCTGGATCGGGGGATGTTCCTGGAGGACCAGGGTTACCAGGTACGCCTGGGGACCTTTTGTCCGGCGCCGCTGACCCCGCGCAACCTGCTGCTCCTGGCCCAGCGTTGAAGCCCTGCGACAGCCCGTCGCGACCTGTGGATAAGTCTGTTGATTAATGCCAGGCAAGTCCCGGTAAAACAGGGCGTGGAGCCCCCGCATGCAACTGGTCATTTTTTATTCACGAAAATAAACCATCGAAAAAACAGCCAGTTGCAAAAAGATGAGAATGATTTCACAGATTCGTCATCTGCCCGGTCGGAAAACCCATCCATTGTGCATAAGCGCCTGAGCGAAGCGGCATAACACCCCTCGCCCAGGCTGCGGCGGCTACTCGTCGGCCCGCGCCGGAATCCACCATTCCTCGCCCCGCGCCGTGCTGATGTACTCCGGCCAGCGGAAGTCGTGGGGCACCTGGAAGTCCTTGGGCAACAACGGTGCCTGCCAGCGACTGCCACCGATCCCGCCACCCGTGCGCTCGACGAACTCGGCCTTGGCCGCCGCCAGCAATGCCTCGTCGGTGAGCAAGTCCACCAGAGTCGCGGCGATGGTCTTGGCCGCCACTTCGATCATCGGGTCGATGGTCTGGCGAATCCCGCCCAGGGCGTTGGAGACCCAGTCCGGATAGACCACTCCCGGCGGCGCGCTGAGCATCGGCCGGGCCACCAGCAAGCGCACGGTCGGGCAGTACCAGGTGTATTCCGGGTAGTCGTCGGAGGTCAGGTGTTTCTGCCAGGCCGGCATTTGCAGGCGCAGCTGGCGCTCGCACTCCTGGGGTTCGATCAGCGCCTCGGTGGCCGGCAGAAAGGGCCGTTCCATGGCCTCAAGGCCCAGATTGCGCTGGATCTGGCGGGCGATCTCCCGGGCTTCTTCGTTCCACTGCGGGGCCCCCACCGCCGCCAGGTTGGCGTAGGTGGCCTGGGCCATGACATGGTTGGGCAGGCCACCGCGAGACTTGCACACCCAGGTCTTCTTCCAGCGGCAGCCGGTGGCCATGGCCGCCGCGGCGGCGTTGTTGTCCATGACCTGGGAAATGGTCTCGGCCTGCTCGATAGAGTCGCAACGCAGCAGGTACTGGATCTGCGACAAATGCGGCGGCAGGTTGTCGGCCGTGGCTTGGCCTGCGGTGAGGATCGCCTCGTTGTAGCTCCACAACCCGGTGAACGGCAGGGTCGAGCGCCGCAGGCTTTCGTTGAGGGTGTAGAAATGCACCAGGGCATCGTTGGCCCCCGGGGCCCGGGCCGCCAGGTGGTTCTGCGGGATCGGGCTGTAGCGATCGGCGGCGATCCACTGCTCCGGCTCTTCGCAGGTGAAGCTGTAGATGTAGGCGTAGGCAATGCCGCAATGGGTGTCCCAGGTGGTGGTGTTGTTCAGCGGCAGCATGTAGGTCGGATGGAAGCTGATGGCCGCATCCAGGTCGTCGTAATAGCCCTTGGCAGCATGGACCGGCTTGGAGGCGCGGAGTTTTTCCGCCGGCTCGCCGAAGAAGCGGATGCTGCCCTGCAAGCCGAACTCCTGCATGGCCGCCTTGGCCGCCAGGGCCCCGCCCAGGGCACTGATGCCCAGGGCCGAGTGCGGGTCGGTATGCCCCGGGGCGAAGCGCGACAGGCCATCGCGGGGTTGCTTGCAGGTGGTGGCGGCCTGGCAGTTGCCCGGTACCGCATCGTACTCGCCATAGGTGGCCAGCAGCGGCCCCTGGCCCTGGCTGAAGGTGGCGCAGAAGGCGGTGGGCATGCCGCCGCTGCCACGCTCGACGGTGAAACCCTCGGCCTCCAGCAACGCCATGTACCAGGCACTGGACTTGTACTCGCGAAACGCCGGCTCGGCGTAGTGCCAGATCAGCTGGTGCCAGTCCGACAATTGCTGGCGGTGGCGTTCGACCCAATCCAGCGCGAATTCTTTGTAGCGCGACATCCTCGGCACTCCTGGTTATCCAGGTCCCGGCCAGTCACGAACTGGGCACATCGGCATCCACCCAGGCCGGCCGGACCTGTTGTTATGGGAATGGTCCGGTTGGCTCAGCCCGGATCGAGGGCCAGTATTGGTGAAGCGCTGGCTACATCAATCAAATTATTTCGCCAGCAATGGCCAAAAAAACTAACCAATTCCACGCTGCCGCGACCCATACTTCGGCGCGGCCTGGTGCATCCCAAGCATCTGTACACACCAGCCCGGATGCCTTCGAAAACCCGTTCTCCCGCCCCGGAGGTTGTATGCGTTTTCCCACGATCAGCGCCTTGCGCGCCCTCGATGCGGTCGCCCGGCTGGGCAGCGTGACCGCCGCCGCCCAGCAGTTGAGCCTGACCCGCAGCGCCATCAGCCACCAGATCATCAGCCTGGAACAGAGCCTGGGCTTCGCCCTGACCGAACGGGTCGGGCGCGGCATCGGCCTGACCCACCAGGGCCAGTGCTATGCCCGCGAGGTACGGCGCATCCTCGCCGACATCCAGGACGCCGGCCGGCTGTTCGATGGGCCGGCGGTGTCCGGCAAGTTGCGCATCAGTTGCAACCCGGGGTTCACCAGTTTCTGGCTGTGCAATCACATCAACAGCTTCCAGCGCCAATATCCCCAGGTACGGCTGCATGTGGTCAACCCGAGCTCCTGGGACGACACCCGCGACCCCGAGGCCGACCTGTTCATCACCTACGGTATCGGCGACTGGCCCGGGCTGCTGGTGGAGCCGATCTTCACCCTGCATTTCTCACCGGTGTGCAGCCCGCGCCTGGTCAACGCCATCGGTGGTTTGAAGACGCCCCAGGACCTGGCCGGCCTGCCCCTGATCCACATGAACGACACCAGCGACTGGCGCGCCTGGCTGGCCGCTGCCGGGGTCGACCAGGTCGACGCGGACAGCGGCATCACTTTCTCCGACGCCCACTGCGCGCAGTCGGCGTGCATCGCCGCCCAGGGCGTGGCCATCGGCGACAGCCTGCTCAGCGGCAACGCCCTGGCCCGGGGGCTGCTGGTGCGGCCGTTCAATATCGCCATCAGCGCCCGGCGCGGCTACTTCCTGGCGATCGATCCGGCCAAGGCTGAAAGGCCTGCGGTGCGGGCCTTCTCGTCGTGGCTTAAATACCAGCTGCAAAACACCACCCAAGGCATCACCGACAGCTTGCTGATCAAGCCTTGAACCTGGGCGAAGGCAGCAGCGGCAACTTGGCCAATGGATAATTTCACTCACCAATGACGCAAAAATTATTCCATTGATGTGCCGTTGCTTTTGCCAATAATGAGCCGACCGCCTGCTGTTCCAACAATAAAAACTCCACAGCGCAGGTCGGCTTTTGCGGGAGAACTCTGTCGTGTCCAGCAGTCCTTCGACTCAACTCAGCGCCCAGGGAATCAGCCAGTACTACGGCAACTTCACGGCCCTGGACGGCATTGACCTCGACGTTCGCCAAGGCGAATTCCTCACCCTCCTGGGCCCCTCCGGCTCAGGCAAGACCACCCTGCTGATGATCCTCGCGGGCTTCCTTTCACCCAGCGCCGGCAAGCTCATGGAGCGTGGCATCGACATCAGCCGGCGCCCGGCGGAAAAACGCAACTACGGCATGGTGTTCCAGGGCTATGCGCTGTTCCCGCACATGAGCGTGGCCGACAACGTCGCGTATCCATTGCGCATCCGTGGGGTCAAGGCCGAGGAACGCCAGCGCCGGGTCAAGCACATCCTCGAAGTGGTGGGCCTGGGCGCCCACCTGCACAAGAAACCGTCCGAGCTCTCCGGTGGCCAGCAGCAACGGGTGGCCATCGCCCGGGCCCTGGTGTTCGAGCCGGACATGCTGCTGCTCGACGAGCCGCTCTCGGCCCTGGACAAGAACCTGCGCGAACAACTGCAAGCCGAGTTGCAGCGCATCCATCGCCAGGTGGGCACCAGCTTCGTGTTCGTCACCCACGACCAGGGCGAAGCGCTGGCCCTGTCGACCCGCATCGCCATCTTCAACCAGGGGCGCCTGGCGCAGATCGACTCGCCCCAGGACATCTACGACCGCCCCAGCAACCGCTTCGTCGCCGAATTCCTCGGCAAGATGAACCTGTTCCCGCTGCACGACATCTCCCGCAATGGCCGCCATGCCAGCGGCCGCTGCGGCGACGTCGCCCTGCACGCCGCGCTTCCCGGGGAACTGAGCAGCCAGCCGCAGTTGCTGGCGGTACGCCCCGAACACATGACGCTGCACACCGAGCGCCCGCAACCGGGCGAGCACAACGTGCTGCCGGCGCACCTGGGCGAACGGGTGTACCAGGGCTCCAGTACCCACCTGGCGCTGAACATCGCCCCGGAGCTGGCACCGGTGAACCTCTCGGTCCCCGGCGATCACCCCGGCGCCCGATTGCCCAGCGGCACCCCGGTGTGGCTGAGCTGGCCGGTACGCCACAGCTTCCTGCTGGAAGCCTGAGCCCCGCGATCAGTCAGGCCATTGTAGGAGCGAGGCTTGCCCGCGATGGACTGCAGAGCGCTGGGTTGATCCTGTAACGCTCAGGACCATCGCGAGCAATCGAGCGTCGACCGGCTGCTCCTACAAAGGATCACCACCCCGGTTTTCGTACAGAACAACAACAATCAACGGCTGGCGCCTCGGGCACCAGCCTGGCGAGGACTTGCCCCCATGAGCCAGCACCACCAGCGCGACTGCATCGACATCCTCATCGAAAAAACCCGTGGCGGGCAGATCAGCCGCCGCACCTTCGTCCAGGCCATGGGCCTGCTGGCCGCCGTACCCCTGGCCCTGCGCAGCGGGATCGGCTGGTCGGCGGGCAAGCCCCTGGTGCTGGTCAACTGGGGCGGCGATGCACTGAATGCCTTTCGCGCGGCCTGGGCCGACAGCTTCACCAAGAGCACCGGCATCCCGGTGCGCATCGACGGCGCCGGCCCCACCGAAGGCGCGGTACGCTCGCAACTGGCCAGCGGCCAGCCCAGCTGGGACGTGGTGGACATGGAAGGCTACAGCGCCTTGAACCTGGGCCGCGAGAAGATCCTGCAACCCCTGGACTACAGCGTGGTGCAGCGCGACCAGGTAGCCCCCGGGCTGTCCCATGACTACGGGATCGCCGGCTACATGCTCAGCTACGTGCTGGCCTGGGACAGCGAAAAATACGGCGACAACGGCCCTAGGGACTGGGCGGACTTCTGGAACGTGGAGAAATTCCCCGGCAAGCGCACCCTCTACAAGTGGATGAACGGCATGCTCGAGGCCGCCCTGCTGGCCGACGGCGTGCCCGCCGACCAGCTGTATCCGCTGGACGTGCCACGGGCCCTGCGCAAGATCGACGAACTCAAGCCCCACGTCCTGTCGTTCTGGGGCTCGGGCGCGGAAAGCCAGCAACTGATGATCGAAGGCGAAGCCTCCATGGGCGTGCTCTGGCACACCCGCGCCACCTTGCTGCGCGAAGACAGCGGGGGCCGGATCAAATGGGGCTATGACAACGCCTTCCTCACCAACAGCAGTTGGAGCGTGCTCAGCAACAACCCGGCGGGTACGGCTCCGGCCATGCAGTTCATCCAGCATGCCCTGCAACCGGAAGGCCAGTTCAAGCTGTTCGAGATCCTCGGCAACGGTCCATCCAACCCGGCCACCCAGAAGCTGATGAGCCCCGAGCAACTGGAGCTCAACTGTGCCTCCGAAGCCAACATGAAGAAGCAGATCCTGCTGGACACCCAGTGGTACGCCGATCACTACTCCAGCACCCTGGAGCAGTACCTGACCCACCTGTCCAAGTGAGGCGCCGACCATGAGTGCGACCCAAACCGCGCGCCTGGAACGCAGCCTGCTGCTGGTACCGCTGCCGCTGTTGCTGGTGCTGTTCTACCTGTTGCCCTTCGTCGGCGTGGTGAGCTGGAGCTTCACCCTGCCCGAACCCGGCATCGAGCAGTACCAGCGCATCGCCAGCGACCCGGCGATCCACGACATGCTGCTGCGCACCCTGCGCCTGTGCCTGACCGTGAGCCTGCTGGCCCTGGTCATCGGCTACCTGCTGGCCTACTGCTGGGTCTTCAGCCCGCCGTTCTGGCAGCGCATGGTGGAGATCTGCGTGTTCATCCCATTCTGGATCTCGGTGCTGGTGCGGGCCTTCGGCTGGCTGATCGCCCTGCGCAGCAACGGCGTGATCAACGACAGCCTGTTGTCCCTGGGCTGGATCGAGCATCCGCTGCAACTGACCCGCAACGAACTGGGGGTGGTGATCGGCATGCTCCACTTCATGATCCCCTATGCCTTGTTCCCGCTGCTGTCGAGCATGCGCCAGCTGGACCAGCGGGTCCTCTTGGCCTCGCGCGGGCTGGGCGCCGGGGCCCTGCGGACGTTCTGGCAAGTGCTGCTGCCGCAGACCCTGCCGGGGCTGCTGGGGGCCTTCATCATGGTCTTCGTGTTCTGCCTGGGCTTCTTCATCACCCCGGTGCTGCTGGGTGGCGGACAGACCGTGATGATCGCCGAGTACGTGTTCCTGCAGATGTTCCAGACCAGCAACTGGGGGCTGGGCGCGGCCCTCAGCCTGGTGCTGCTGGCCCTGGTCAGCGCGCTGATCTGGCTGCTGATGCGCATCACCCGTGTCAACCGACTGGTGGGTTGAGGTCACTATGAATACACATCGCACTGCCTTGAGTACCCGGCTGATCGCCGTGGTCGCCATGGCCTTCATGCTGTTCCCGTTGCTGACGGTGATCCCGGTGTCCTTCACCGCCAAGCGCTACCTGTCGATGCCCGAGGGCAACTGGTCGCTGCGCCACTACCAAGCCTTGCTGAGCAATCCCGACTGGCTGTCGAGCATCGGCCAGAGCCTGGCCATCGCCACGGCCACCAGCCTGATCGCCACCTTGCTGGCGGTGAGCTTCAGCCTGGGCATCTGGTACCTGCGCTCGCGCCTGGCGACCCTGCTGATCGGCCTGGTGCTGCTGCCCATGGCGATCCCGCCGGTGATCTCGGCCCTGGTCCTGTACTTCATGGAAACCAAGCTGGGCAGCATCGCCCCGGGCTGGGGCTACGACAGCCTGCCCGGGGTGGTGATCGCCCATGTGGTGATGGTGGTGCCCTACGGCGTAGTGACCATGCTGGTGGCGCTGAGCCAGGTGGACCGGCGCATCGAGCTGGCCTCGCGCAACCTGGGGGCCAGCCTGATGCAGACCACCTTCCTGGTGATCCTGCCGAACCTCAAGCTGGGGATCTTCTCCACCGCGCTGCTGAGCTTCGCCCTGTCCTGGGAAGAGGTGGCCGTGACCCTGTTCATCACCAGCGTCGACGTCAACACCCTGCCCCGGCGGATCTGGAGCGGCTTGCGGGACAACGTCGACCCCAGCGTGGCGGCCATTTCCGTACTGCTGATCAGCCTGACCCTGCTGGTGCTCGTCGGCCGCCTGGTGCTGCAGTACTACGCCCAGCGCCGCGCCCATTACTGACCCACCTTCTGGTGGCGGGGGCGCTTGCGCGCGCGGGATGGCAGCGTCGGTCCAATACCTGGGTCCCGCTTGCCACCGACGCGCCGTGGAGCCAGGTTCTACGGCCGCTGCGCGCCCGAGCGGAAGCAAGCTCCCTCGCTACAACCGCCTCCGATCGCCCGGATTATTCGGCCAGGAACTGACCGAAGTCACTTCTGGCCCCATGGGTTTGGTTCCATAGTGCGCGGCTCGTCCCACGGGCTTGCACCGTCTCTTCTAGACTCAATGGAGAGTCGCTTTCGGAACTGAGCAAGTCGCTTTGGGGCGGAGCAATCAGAGGCAGCGTGTCAAGCTGCCCTTTATGCCCTGAACAGGTGCGGCGACGACCGCACCGGGTACGACAAGATACCCATCCAGGGTGCATGGCTACCGGCCGGATCGCCGCGCTACCGTGACGTGGCAACCAGGGCCGCAGCCGGGACTTTCGGACAACCGACAACCACCAGGTGTGTCCGTGACCGTGAGGAATGCTGTATGCCTGATGAATCGCTGCACCTGCCTGTGATCCACACCCTGCTGGAGCGCTACAAGGATGTTCCCGGGGCGCTGCTGCCGCTGCTCCACCAGATCCAGGAAGAGCTGGGCTACATCCCCGACCTGGCCATCCCCGCCATCGCCCATGGGCTCAACCAGAGCCAGGCCGAAGTGCGCGGCGTGATCAGCTTCTACCACGACTTTCGCACCGCGCCGCCCGCGCGGCACATCCTGCGCCTGTGCCGCGCCGAATCCTGCCAGAGCCGGGGCGCCGAGCAACTGGCGGCGCACCTGCGCGAGCGCCTGCAACTGGACGACCATGGCAGCAGCGCCGATGGCCGCATCAGCCTGCGACCGGTGTACTGCCTGGGCGCCTGCGCCTGCTCGCCGGCCCTGGAGCTGGACGGCCAGCTGCATGCCCGGCTCAGCGCCGAACGCCTGGATGCACTGCTCGACAGCTGCCGGGAGGAGGCGTGATGAACCTCTACCTGTCCTGTGATTCCCTGGCCCGCGCCGTGGGCGCCGACCAGGTGGCCGATGCCTTGCTGGCCCAGGCCGGCCAGCGCCAGCTGCCGCTGCAATTGCAACGCACCAGTTCCCGTGGCCTGTACTGGCTGGAACCGCTGCTGGAAGTCGATACCCCCGAAGGCCGCCTGGGCTTCGGTCCGCTGAGCATGGCCGACGTGCCGGCGCTGCTGGACGCCCTGCAAGCCGATCCGGCCAGCCATCCCCTGGCCCTGGGCCTGGTGGAGCAGATTCCCTACCTCAAGAGCCAGCAGCGCCTGCTGTTCGCCCGCGCCGGCATCACCCGGCCGCTGTCCCTGGAGGACTATCGGGCCCACGGCGGTTTCGCCGGCCTGGAGCGCGCCATCGCCCTGGGCGGCGAGCAGACCGTGGCCGCGGTGCTCGACTCCGGCCTGCGTGGCCGGGGCGGCGCGGCCTTCCCCGCCGGGATCAAGTGGCGCACGGTGCGCGAGACCCCGCCGCAGCAGAAGTACGTGGTGTGCAACGCCGACGAGGGCGACTCCGGCACCTTCGCCGACCGCATGCTGATGGAGGGCGACCCCTTCCTGCTGATCGAGGGCATGGCCATCGCCGGCATCGCCGTCGGTGCCAGCCAGGGCTATATCTATGTGCGCTCGGAATATCCCCAGGCAGTGGCCACCCTGCGCGCGGCCCTGGACCTGGCCCGGGACGCCGGCTACCTGGGGGCCGATGCCGGCGGGAGCGGCCAGCCCTTCGACCTGGAGGTGCGGGTCGGCGCCGGGGCCTACATCTGCGGCGAGGAAACCGCGCTGCTCGACTCCCTGGAAGGCAAGCGCGGGATCGTCCGCGCCAAGCCGCCGATCCCGGCCCTGCAAGGCCTGTTCGGCCGGCCGACCCTGGTGCACAACGTGCTGACCCTGGCCTCGGTGCCGCTGATCCTGGCCAAGGGCGCGCCCTTCTATCGCGACTACGGCATGGGCCGCTCCCTGGGCACCATGCCCTTCCAGCTAGCGGGCAATGTCCGCCATGGCGGCCTGGTGGAACGGGCCTTCGGCCTGACCCTGGGCGAGCTGCTGCATGACTACGGTGGCGGTACCGCCAGCGGCCGGCCACTGAAGGCGGCCCAGGTCGGCGGCCCTCTCGGCGCCTGGGTCCCGCCCGCGCAGTTCGATACACCGCTGGACTACGAGGCCTTCGCCGCCATGGGCGCGATGCTCGGCCACGGCGGCGTGGTGGTGGCCGACGACAGCCTCGACCTGGCCCACATGGCACGCTTCGCCCTGCAGTTCTGCGCCGAGGAATCCTGCGGCAAATGCACCCCGTGCCGTATCGGCTCGACCCGTGGCGTGGAGGTCATCGACCGCCTGCTGGCGGCTCCCGGCCCCGAGGAGCGCCAGCACCAGGCGCTGATCCTCAAGGACCTGTGCGACACCCTGCAATACGGCTCGCTGTGCGCCCTGGGCGGCATGACGTCCTACCCGGTGGCCAGCGCCCTCAAGCATTTCCCTGCCGACTTCGGTCTGCACACCACGGAGGCCGACCAATGATCACGCTCTTCGACCCCGCCAAGGACATTGACCTCAACGCCGTGGACCTGGGGACCCCGGCCCGCGACAGCCAGGTACAGGTCAGCCTGAGCATCGACGGGCGCAGCATCAGCGTGCCCCAGGGCACCTCGGTGATGCGCGCCGCCGCGCTGCTGGGCACCAGCATTCCCAAGCTCTGCGCCACCGACAGCCTGGAGGCCTTCGGTTCCTGCCGCATGTGCCTGGTGGAAATCGACGGCATGCGCGGCTACCCGGCCTCCTGCACCACCCCGGTCAGCGAGGGCATGGTGGTGCATACCCAGACGCCGAAACTCGCGAGCCTGCGCCGCAATGTGATGGAGCTGTACATCTCCGACCACCCGCTGGACTGCCTGACCTGTTCGGCCAACGGCAACTGCGAGCTGCAGACCGTGGCCGGCCAGGTGGGCCTGCGCGAAGTGCGCTATGGCTACGACGGCGCCAACCACTTGAGTGACCAGAAGGACAGCTCCACCCCCTACTTCGACTATGACCCGAGCAAGTGCATCGTCTGCAACCGCTGCGTGCGCGCCTGCGAGGAAACCCAGGGCACCTTCGCCCTGACCATCAGCGGCCGGGGCTTCGAATCCCGGGTGGCGGCGGCCGGCGGCGACAACTTCCTGGATTCCGAATGCGTGTCCTGCGGCGCCTGCGTACAGGCCTGCCCCACCGCGACCCTGATGGAAAAGAGCGTGGTGGAAATGGGCCAGCCGGACCGGGCGGTGATCACCACCTGCGCCTACTGCGGCGTGGGCTGTTCGTTCCGCGCCGAGATGAAGGGCGAGCAGCTGGTGCGCATGGTCCCGGACAAGAATGGCCAGGCCAACCATGGCCATTCCTGCGTCAAGGGCCGCTTCGCCTGGGGCTACGCCACCCACCCGGACCGCATCACCAAGCCGATGATCCGCAAGCACATCAGCGACCCGTGGCAGGAGGTCAGCTGGGACGAAGCCGTGCAATACGCCGCCAGCGAGCTGCGGCGCATCCAGCTCAAGTACGGTCGCGACTCCATCGGCGGCATCACGTCCAGCCGCTGCACCAACGAGGAAACCTACCTGGTGCAGAAACTGGTGCGGGCGGCCTTCGGCAACAACAACGTCGACACCTGCGCCCGGGTCTGCCATTCGCCCACCGGCTACGGCCTCAAGCAGACCCTGGGAGAATCCGCCGGGACCCAGAGCTTCGATTCGGTGATGCAGGCCGACGTGATCCTGGTGATGGGCGCCAACCCCAGCGATGCCCACCCGGTGTTCGGCTCCCAGCTCAAGCGCCGCCTGCGTGAAGGGGCGCGGCTGATCGTCATCGATCCTCGGCGCATCGACCTGGTGGACTCGGTCCACGCCCGCGCCGAGCTGCACCTGGCCCTGCGCCCGGGGACCAATGTGGCCATGCTCAACGCCCTGGCCCACGTGATCGTCACCGAGGGCCTGGTGGACCAGGCATTCGTCGAGGCCCGCTGCGAGCCCGAGGCCTTCGCCCTGTGGAGCGCCTTCGTCAGCCGTGCGGACAACTCGCCGGAGGTGCTGGGCGCCATCTGCGGGGTCCCGGCGGCCGACATCCGCGCCGCGGCCCGGATCTACGCCACTGGCGGTAACGCGGCGATCTATTATGGCCTGGGCGTCACCGAGCACAGCCAGGGCAGCACCTCGGTGATGGGCATCGCCAACCTGGCCATGGCCACCGGCAACATCGGCCGCGAAGGGGTCGGGGTCAACCCGCTGCGGGGCCAGAACAACGTCCAGGGTTCCTGCGACATGGGCTCCTTCCCCCACGAGCTGCCAGGCTACCGGCACATCTCCAACCAGACCGTGCGCCAGGAGTTCGAGCAGGCGTGGAACGTCAGCCTGCAACCCGATCCGGGCCTGCGCATTCCCAACATGTTCGAGGCGGCCCTGGGCGGCAGCTTCAAGGGCCTGTACTGCCAGGGCGAGGACATCGCCCAGAGCGACCCCAACACCCAGCACGTGACCGCCGCCCTGTCGGCCATGGAATGCGTGGTGGTGCAGGACATCTTCCTCAACGAAACCGCCAAGTTCGCCCATGTATTCCTGCCTGGGGCCTCGTTCCTGGAAAAGGACGGCACCTTCACCAACGCCGAGCGCCGCATCTCGCGGGTGCGCAAGGTCATGGAGCCGCTGGGCGGCAAGGCCGACTGGGAAGGCACCCTGGCCCTGGCGGCGGCCCTGGGGTACCCGATGCACTACGAGCATCCGTCGCAGATCATGGACGAGATCGCCCGCCTGACCCCGACCTTCAACGGCGTCAGCTATGCCAGCCTGGACCGTCACGGCAGCCTGCAATGGCCGTGCAACGCCCAGGCCCCGGACGGTACGCCGACCATGCACATCGACGAGTTCGTGCGCGGCAAGGGGCGCTTCATGCTCACCGGCTACGTGCCCACCGACGAGAAGGTCAACAGCCGCTATCCGCTGCTGCTGACCACCGGGCGCATCCTCAGCCAGTACAACGTCGGCGCCCAGACCCGGCGCACCGACAACGTCGCCTGGCACGCCGAGGACCGCCTGGAGATCCACCCCACCGACGCCGAGAGCCGCGGCATCAGCGAAGGCGACTGGGTCGGCATCGGCAGCCGCGCCGGGCAGACCGTGCTACGTGCCCGGGTGACCGAGCGGGTGGCGCCGGGAGTGGTCTACACCACCTTCCACTTCCCCGAGTCGGGCGCCAACGTCATCACCACCGACAACTCCGACTGGGCCACTAACTGCCCGGAGTACAAGGTCACGGCGGTGGAGGTCAGCCGGGTCTACCATCCGTCCGAATGGCAGAAGCGCTACCAAGCCTTCAGCGACGAGCAGCAGCGCCTGCTGCAAGCCCGCGACCGGTCCCGGAGCCACAAGGCGGAGGTGCGCCGATGAGCACCGCCAACCTGGTCAAGATGGCCAACCAGATCGCTTCGTACTTCGCCAACGAGCCGGACCAGGCCCAGGCGGCAAGCAGCGTGCGCAACCACATGCAGCTGTTCTGGACCCCGGCCATGCGCCAGGAGCTATTGGCCTGGCACCGGCAGCAACAACAAAGCGAGCTGCATCCGCTGGTGCGCCAAGCCATCGACTCCTCCGGCCAGCCCACCTAGCCCAGCCACGCCCTGGCCTGCCATCAGCGCAGGCCCGGGCGTGATCCCCTCACCGACCGGAACAGCGCTGCTGCGCCGGCGAGCTGGTCTGCAACGCCAAAGGCATGCTGGCCCCCGGCTTGCTCAGGGGCAGCAGCTGGTACACGGTGAATACGCACATTGCCTCCACCTCGCCGCCGGCCACCGGAATGTAGTTCAGGCCGACATAGGCCTCGTAGCTCTTGCCCGGTTCGAACACCACCACCTTCTGTACCTGCGGGCAGGTGCGGTAGGCGTTGCCGGTTCCCCCGGCCGCCACCCCGCCGCCCTCCAGCAGGAACGGGCGTCCGGCGGGAACCCGGTATTCGGTGGCGACCTCGGAATATTCGCCCTCACCGCGGCGAATGGCCCCGGGGTAGTCCGGCAGCTTCGGGGCGAATCGCGGCAGCATGTCGATCTGCCGAGGGGCCTCGGGAAACTGTGGATAGTTGACGTTCGGCCGGTGCTCGCTGCCGAAACGCCCGGCCTTGGCCAGGCGCTGGTTGTCGCCGATGCAGCCGGCATAAGCCCCACCGCGCACTTCACCGTTGGTGATCACCCGCAACTGCGCCACCGACGCGCCCAGGGGCGGCTCCGAATAGGGCTCCACCGGCTTGACGCTGCAAGCGCCAAGCGAGCCCAACAACGCCACCAGGGCCAGACTTCTGACATTCATCGCTACTGCTTCCTTTGACTGATTGCGCCGCGTGGCCCGGGCAGGCTATCGGCAGGAATGGCGCAGACTTCATGGCGGCCCGGGCAAAACCACGCCACCGGGCCACTTGCGTGAAAACACAAGCCAGCTTGCGCCTGCCGGGATGTATCCCGGCCAATCCACGATCTACCCTGCGCTCACCTGCCTGCACAACAAGAACAACCAGGGAGCACCGGTTATGGCACTCGATTATGCGGTCATGTTGGTCTACGTCCTGCTGATGGCCGGCCTCGGCTGGTGGGGCATGCGCAAAGTGCGCAACCAGGACGATTTCCTGGTGGCCGGACGGCGCCTGGGCCCGGCGCTGTACCTGGGCACCCTGTCGGCGGTGATGCTCGGCGGCGCCTCCACCATCGGCTCGGTGCGCCTAGGGTACAGCTACGGAATCTCCGGGTTGTGGCTGGTGTTCATGCTGGGCCTGGGGATCATCGTCCTGAGCCTGGTGCTGTCCCGGCAGATCGCCCAGTTGCGGGTATTCACCGTGACCCAGATCCTCGAACAGCGGTACCAGGCCTCGTCGCGCCTGATCGGCGGCTGCGTGATGGTGGCCTACGACCTGATGGTGGCGGTCACCGCGACCATCGCCATCGGCTCGATCACCGAGGTGGTGTTCGACATCCCGCGCATCCCGGCGATTCTCTGCGGCGGCACGCTGGTGATCTTCTACTCGGTGATCGGCGGCATGTGGTCGCTGACCCTCACCGACATCATCCAGTTCGTGATCATGACCCTGGGCATCTTCTGCGTCCTGCTGCCCATGAGCGTCGGCCAGGCCGGCGGCCTCGAAGCCATGCAGGCGAGGTTGCCGGCGGGGTTCTTCGAGTGGGGCAATATCGGCCTGGACACCGTCCTCGCCTACTTCCTGCTGTACTTCTTCGGCGCGCTGATCGGCCAGGACATCTGGCAGCGGCTATTCACCGCCCGCAGCGAACGGGTGGTGCGCTACGCCGGCCTCGGCGCCGGGGTCTACTGCATGTTCTACGGCGCCGCCTGTGCCCTGGTGGGGGCCGCCGCCAAGCTGCTGCTACCGGACCTGGCGGTGGCCGAGAACGCCTTCGCCGAAGTCACCCGCAACGTACTGCCGGCCGGACTGCGCGGACTGGTGGTGGCCGCCGCCCTGGCCGCCATCATGTCCACCGCCAGTGCCTGCCTGCTGGCCTCGGCCACGGTGCTCAAGGAAGACATCTACAGCCGCTTCCTGACCCGCGGCCGGGAAAACCACCTGGCCAGCAGCCGCTGGATCACCCTCGGCCTGGGGGTGGCGATGCTGCTGATGGCCTGTCTGGTCAACGACGTGATCGCCGGCCTGAGCATCGCCTACAACCTGCTGGTGGGCAGCCTCTTGGTGCCGATCATCGGCGCCTTGCTGTGGCGCCGGGCCTCGGCTGCCGGGGCCATCGCCTGCATGGTCAGCGGCAGCCTGACGGTGATCGGCTGCATGGCCCGCGACGGCATCCTGGCCAACACCCCGATCTACTACGGCCTGGGCGTCAGCCTGCTGACCTTCGTCGCCGTCAGCCTGGTGAGCCAGCCGGCACCGACTCTGCGCAGCAGCGCCGATTGATCCCTGAATCCACAACGAGGAATCGCCCATGTCCCAGTCTTTCCCGCAGCCGATAGACGCTGCCCTGGTCCCGCGCTTCGCCGGTATTCCAAGCTTCATGCGCTTGCCGCTGTTCGACGACCCGGCGCAGGTTCAGATCGCCCTGGTGGGGGTGCCCTGGGATGGCGGCACCACCAACCGCGCCGGCGCCCGCCATGGCCCGCGCGAGGTGCGCAACCAGTCGAGCCTGATGCGCAAGGTGCACCACGTCAGCCGTATCGCCCCCTATGACCTGGTGCGGGTCGGCGACCTGGGCGATGCCCCGGTCAACCCCATCGACTTGTTGGATTCGCTGAAACAGATCGAGGGTTTCTTCAGCCAACTGCACCAGGCCGGCGCGGTGCCGTTGTCGGTGGGCGGCGATCACCTGGTGACCCTGCCGATCTTCCGGGCCCTGGCCCGCCAGCGGCCGATCGGCATGGTGCACTTCGATGCCCATTCCGATACCAACGACCGCTACTTCGGCGACAACCTCTACACCCACGGCACGCCCTTTCGCCGGGCCATCGAAGAGGGCCTGCTGGACCCCAGGCGCACGGTACAGATCGGCATCCGCGGCTCGATCTACTCGGCCGACGACGAAGACTTCGCCAAGGACTGCGGGATCCGCGTGATCCACATGGAGGAATTCGCCGACCTGGGCGTCGAGGCGACCCTGGCCGAAGCCCGGCGCGTGGTGGGCGCCGAGCCGACCTACATCAGCTTCGACATCGACGTGCTCGACCCGGCCTTCGCCCCCGGCACCGGCACCCCGGAGATCGGCGGCATGACCACCCTGCAGGCCCAGCAGCTGATCCGCGGCCTGCGCGGCCTGAACCTGGTGGGCGCCGACGTGGTGGAAGTCTCGCCGCCCTTCGACCTCGGCGGCGCCACCGCCCTGGCCGGCGCGACCCTGATGTTCGAGCTGCTGTGCATCCTGGCCGAGTCGGTGGCGAACCGGGGTTGAAACGCGCCCATGAAAAAACGCCGTGCCCGGCGACGAGCGATCGCCGCCGGGCACGGCGCCTTGGGTGCCGCGATCAACCTTGCAGGGCTTGCTTGAGCGCTGCCAGGCCATCGGCGTAGATGGTAGTGAACAGCTCGATGGCTTGTGCGTCGCTGATGCCGGCTGGCACGAACGAGCCGGACCACTCGACGCGCGAGCCCTTGCCGCTCTCTACCACGCACAGGGTCGACTGGTAGTCGCGCACGGGGGCTGGCCCCTGGAGGATGGTGTAGCTGTAGCTGCGACCGGCTTCGTTGAAGTCCAGCAGGCGCTCGATGATGGTGTCGCCTTCGGCGCTCTTGAGGCTGCGGACCCGGCCGCCTTCGCTCAGGGCGCTGTGGGGGATGAAGGGCAGCCAGTCGGGCAGCGAGTCGAAGCCGCCGATCAGTTGCCAGACGCGCGCAGCGTCGATGTTCAGTTCGATGGAAGCTTTGGCCTGGGCCATGATGATTTCTCCTGGGGCTACAGCCCCTTCAATAAGGTCGCAAACGCTTGCGACAGGGCCGCCAGGCGGCCCCGCGCGGGTAGGATCACTGGGCTGGAACAGGCGCCACTGGGTTGATCAGGCCCTGCTCGCGCAGGTTCTGCCAGAAGGCGGCCGGGATCACCGCGCTGATGGCGGCGTGGTCTTCATTGGCGTGCAGTGGGCGGGTCGAACCGGGGATCACCGAGACCACCGCCGGATGGGCCAGGGCGAACTGCAGGGCCGCAGCCTTGACGTCCACATCGTGGGCACGGGCAACGGCGCGGATGCGCTCCAGCTTGGCCAGCACTTGCTGGTTGGCCTGCTGGTACTCGAAGTGCTCGCCACCGGCGGTGACACCCGAGCTGTAAGGACCGCCGACGACGATGCCGACACCTTGCTCCACCGCTTGCGGCATGACCCGTTGCAGGGCGCGGTCGTGGTCCAGCAGCGAGTAGCGGCCGGCCAGCAGGAAGCCATCGGGACGGGGTTCGTCCAGGTCCAGGGTCAGTTCGATCGGCTCGACGCGGTTGACGCCCAGGCCCCAGGCCTTGATCACGCCTTCTTCACGCAGGCGGGAGAGCACGCGGAAGGCGCCGGTACGGGCGATTTCGAACTGGGTCAGCCATTCGTCGCCGTAGAAGTCCTGGGCGATGTCGTGGATCCAGACGATGTCCAGGTGGTCGGTGCCCAGGCGCTCGAGGCTGTCTTCGATGGAGCGCAGGGTGGCATCGGCGCTGTAGTCGTTGACGATGCGGTTGCGGTTGCCGTGTTCGAACAGGCCGCTCTTCTCGCCCAGTTCACGGGCGGCAGGGTCTTCCAGTTCGTCGAGGATGATGCGGCCGACCTTGCTGCTCAGTACGTATTCGTTGCGTGGACGCTTGGCCAGTGCGGCGCCCAGGCGGCTTTCGGAGAGGCCGGCACCGTAGAAGGGGGCGGTGTCGAAGTAACGCACGCCGTTGTTCCAGGCGGCATCGACGGTGGACTGTACTTCTTCGGCGGATACGGCGCGGAACATGTTGCCCAGTGGGGCGCTGCCGAAACCTAGGCGGGTTGGGATCAAGGATTTGAGGCTCATGGATTGCTCCGGGTTGGGGGGAGTCGCTTGTGAACTCCAGTGAGCGCATCCTAAAACCGGCCAAACGAG
>NZ_JBJJLO010000009.1:0-95000 GCF_046230915.1 Pseudomonas sp. KCJK8993 | reverse complement strand
GCCCACGGCGAAGCCGGGTCCGGCCTCGCCGGCGCGGGCGGCCTCGATGGCGGCGTTGAGCGCCAGCAGGTTGGTCTGTTCGGCGATGCTGTTGATCACCTGGATGATCGAGTGGATTTCTTCGGAGGACTGGCCCAGGGCCGTGATGCTTGCAGAGGACTGGTTGACCGCCTCGGCAATCTGGCTCATGCC
The DNA here is from genome assembly GCF_046230915.1 of Pseudomonas sp. KCJK8993. Taxonomy (NCBI): domain Bacteria; kingdom Pseudomonadati; phylum Pseudomonadota; class Gammaproteobacteria; order Pseudomonadales; family Pseudomonadaceae; genus Pseudomonas; species Pseudomonas sp. KCJK8993. The sequence continues at coordinate 94,808 of NZ_JBJJLO010000009.1, read as the reverse complement.
GTTCACCACGCCGAGTATCACTTGGCCGCCGCTGCCGGCCAGGGATTCGGAGTGGGCCGAAATGCTCTGGGCGTTGCGCGCATGTTCGGCGACCTGGGCGATGTTGCTGATCATCTGTTCCATGGCCGCCGCCATGTCGGTGGCGCCATCGGCCTGCTCGCTGGCGCCGTCGGCGATGTTCGACGAGGTACCGCTGAGGCTGTGGGAGCGGCCACGCAGCTCCTCGCTTTCATGGCGGATGGTGGTGATCATCCGCCGCAGGTTGTCCTGCATTTCGCCCAGGGCCTGTTGCAACTGGCCGGCTTCGTCTTGGCTGTCGACGCTGATGTTGCGGGTCAGGTCGCCCTGGGCAATGGCCCGGGCCGTGGCCACGGACTTCTCCAGGGGCTTGAGCACGCGGTTGAGCAGTTGTCGGGTCAGCAGGCACAGGGCCAGGGCAGCGCACAGGCTGCCACCGACCAGCCAGCCAGCGGCCTGGCGCACGGCTGTTTCACTGCGGGCGCGGGTCTGCGCGCTACTGGCTTCGATCTTGCTGCTCAGGGCCTCGTTGCGGGTTTCCACTTCAGTGAAGCGCTGGGAGAACTCCGGCATCTGCAGGCGTGCTGCCTGGGGATCCTTGAGGGCCAGCCCGGCGATGTCCTGGGCGGCCCGGATGTAGTTCTCCAGCACCGGTTGCAGTTCACCGATGGCCTCGCGGATATCCGGTGCCAGGGGCAGCCGGGCATTCTCGGCCAGGGATTTGCGGAACCAGTCGCCGTGCTCGCGCAGGCTGTCGCGCACCTCGTTGCCCGCCGCTTCGTCACCGGGTTGGCTGCTCAGCGCCTGCAGTACATCGGCCCGCAGGGCGTCATGCATCATGTCGGCCTCCAGGTGGTTGCGCAGGGCGCTGGCATTGAGTTCGTTGTCGTGAAGGGCGCTGGCCAGGCGCGCCTGGCCCCAGAGACCGATGCCGGCCACCAGGGCGATGGCCAGCAGGCTGATAGCCCCCGAGGTGATCATGTTATGGCGGATGTTCATGCCCGGCTCCCTGCGCGTTTCGGCTGTGCCTAAAGCGTAGTCCAGCTCCTGGGGTGTGCCCTTGCGGCACTTTCAGGACTCGTTACAGGGCGTGACCCGCAAGGCTTCCTCCAGGCTGGTCTGCCCTTGCGTCACCTTGTGCGCGGCCGCCAGGCGCAGGCTGCGCATACCGGTGGCAGCGGCTTGGCGGCGCAGTCCGGCCAGATCGAGCTCCGGCTGGATCAGGGGCCTCAAGGCATCGTTCAAGCGCATGATTTCATAGACTCCGACCCGCCCGCGGTAGCCGGTGCCCCGGCACTCGGCGCAGCCAATGGCGCGGTGGGCGTGCAGGGGCGCCGGCAGTCGCTCGGGCGGGGCCAGGCTGCGCCATTGATCCGCGTCCAGATCCACCGGTTGCTTGCAATGGCGGCACAGGGTGCGCACCAGGCGCTGGGCCATGACCCCGAGCAGCGTGGCCTTGATCAAGTAGTGCGGCACGCCCAGCTCCAGCAGGCGGCTGATGGCGCCCGGGGCATCGTTGGTGTGCAGGGTGGACAGGACGAGATGCCCGGTGAGGGCCGCCTGGATGGCCACCTCGGCGGTTTCCAGGTCGCGAATCTCGCCGATCATGATGATGTCCGGATCCTGGCGCAGCAGCGCGCGTACGCCGCTGGAGAAACCCAGGTCGATGTTGTGCTGTACCTGCATCTGGTTGAAGGATGGCTCGATCATCTCGATCGGGTCTTCGATGGTGCACAGGTTGATCTGGGGCGTGGCCAGCTTCTTCAGGGTGGCGTAGAGGGTGCTGGTCTTGCCCGAGCCCGTGGGGCCGGTGACCAGGATGATGCCGTGGGCCTGGGCGGTCATGGCTTGCCAGCACGCGAGGTCCTCGGCGCCGAAACCCAGTTGGTCGAAGTCCCTGAGCAGGACCTGGGGATCGAAGATACGCATCACCAGTTTCTCGCCGAAGGCGGTGGGCAGGGTCGAGAGCCGCAGCTCGACGGCATTGCCCTCGGGAGTGAGGGTCTTGATCCGCCCATCCTGGGGTTTGCGACGTTCCGCGACGTTCATCCGGCCCAGGCTCTTGAGGCGGCTGACAATGGCCAGGGCCACATGGAGTTCAAAGGCATAGACGGTGTGCAGCAGGCCGTCGATACGCAAGCGCAGGTTGCCCTGTTCACGCCGGGGTTCGATGTGGATATCGCTGGCTCGCTGTGCGAAGGCGTACTGCAACAGCCAATCGACGATATTGACGATGTGGGCGTCGTCGGCATCCGGCGCCTGGTCGCCGCTGCGCGGCTTCAGTAATTGTTCGAAGTTGCCGGGACCGCTGCCTCGATGTTCGTTGCTGGCGCCGTTGACCGACCTGGCAAGGCGATAAAACTCCTGGGTCAGGTGGCGAATCTGCGCCGGGCTGGCCAGCACCCGCCGCACGGAGCGCTTCAGGGCATGGGCCAGGTCCGTTTCCCAGCCGTTGACATAGGGCTCGGCGCTGGCCACGGTCACGCTCCGAGTATCCACGGCGACGGCCAGGATCCTGTGTCGCTGGGCGAACGCCCGGGACATCAGTGGAGTGATGGCGGCTACATCGATCTGCAGTGGGTCCAGGCGTAGATAGGGTTGGCCGGCCTCCTGGGCGAGCCAGGCGGTGAGGCTGTCCAGGTCCAGCTGGCGGCCCGGGTGGCGCAGGTCTGGCAAGTGCTGTTCGGCGATGCTCTCCAGCGGGTGCCGGGGCTCACCGATCTCATGTTGCCTTGCCGCCATGACCTGCTCGGCGGACTCCTGGCTGATCCGCCCCTGGGCCTGCAAGTCGCGCAGCAACGTGCCGAGCTCCAGCTTGCAGTCCCGGGACAGGTTGTCGGTACCCATGGGGTTCTCCCTGTTCGTGGTCGAGATCCCGACCGGAACAGCCAAGGGTAGCCTTGGGCGGACCCAGGGCGGGCAACCAAGGGTTGCAGGGTTTTGCCGGCCTCAGCCAGCGGCTTGCAGGCGCATGGGGTCCAGTTGTTGCAACTCGACCGAGCAGACGCACACCAGGTTGCGCAGTTTATCGGCTATCACCCCGGCGCGATGCCAGCTCAAGCCATCGAGTTCCACTTGCAGGTGCAACATATCGTCCTGCTGTTGCACCGAGACCCGCTGTGGCACCAGGAACTGCAAGGCGAAATGGTTGAGGACCCGGCACAGCACATCGGCTTCGGCGTCGGCTGCCAACTGGTAGTGCACACGGCAATGGGCTTGGCTGGGGTTCCAGACATCAGGTCGGGGCGAGGGGCCAGAGGCGGTGTCGAAAGGGGGCATGGTGATCTCCAGTTCAGTGGAGAAATTTTTACATTCGGTTTTGGGTATTTCTTATCTAAGATGGGATGTTTTTCAGATTTGGCGAATTGAAATATTCGTTATCTAGCTGATTTGGAGATTGATCATGCATAGCGAGTTGGACGCCTATGACCGCCGGATTCTCGCCTTGTTGCAGGAAGACGCCTCGCTATCCAGCGCGCAGATCGCCGAGCAGGTGGGACTGTCGCAGTCGCCATGCTGGCGGCGGATCCAGCGTTTGAAGGAAGAAGGGGTGATTCGCGGCCAGGTGACCTTGCTCGATCGCAAGAAGATCGGGCTGAACACGCAGATTTTCGCCGAGATCAAGCTCAATGCCCACGGTCGTTCCAACTTCACCGAGTTCACCGAGGCGATCCGTGGTTTCCCGGAAGTGCTGGAGTGCTACGTGCTGATGGGAGCGGTGGACTTCTTGCTGCGGGTGGTGGCGGCGGACATCGAGGCCTACGAGCGCTTCTTCTTCGAGAAGCTGTCCATGGTGCCGGGTATCCAGGAGGTGAACTCGATCGTTGCCCTGTCGGAGATCAAGTCCACCACCAGCCTGCCGCTGCTGCGCTGATCACATGCGCAGCAGGGTCTTCCAGGCACGGTTCTGGAACACCGCGATGGCTTGCTGCTTGCGTGCCGCCAGGGCTTCGTCGCCGAGCGGCTCGTTGGCCAGTTGCGCCAGCTTGTTCAGCTCGCCATAGAGGCGGTCCAGCTCGGGGATCTCCAGCACGCCGCGGGCGTGGTGCAGCCAGGCCTGGATACGCTCGATGCGCGGCAGTTGCTCGGCCAGGTCCTCGGGTTGCTGCTGGTAGCGCGGCAATTGCAGGGACCTGGCTTCTTCGGCCAGCAGGCGTGGCAGCCAGCTGTCCAGGCGCGCGGCACCCTGGCGATTGCCGCGGGTGTTGCGCTCGGCGGTCCAGGCCCGGGCCAGCAACCAGCGTGAGGTAGTCAGCGAGAACAGGCCCCAGCGTACGTCCTGCAGCTCTTCGAGGAACTGCTCCGGTGCGGCCTTGCGCACGTCTTCGTCATCGAGGCCGGCTTGTACCAGCGGGCGCCAGTCTTCGAGCAGCGCGTCCAGGGCGCTGCGCAGTTCGGCGGTGGCTTGGCGTGGCGCCGCCTGACCCAGGCTGCTGGCCAGGGCGCGTAGTTCGGCGAGGTTTTCCACCCACTCCTGCAGCAGTCGCCAATGGCCGTTGAAGCGGTACTGTTCGGCCAGGCGCTGGCTGCTGCCCAGCAGGTGCCAGGCGAGGGCGGCGAAGGCTTCGTCCAGCGGCGTTTCGGCAGTCAGTTGCGGGGCCGGCAGGCTCAGGGAATAGCTGCCGGCATCGAACAGGCGGTAGCCGCGTTCGGCCTTGCTGATGTCGCAGGGCATCAGTGGCAGGGTCATGGCCAGTTCCGAGGCCAGTTCCAGCAAGGCGGCCGGTTCGCCTTCCCGCAGTTCCAGCTCCAGCTCGCAGATTTCTTCCTTGTGCTTGCCGGCGACCACTTGGCCCTGGTCCAGGGCCGCTTCGATCACCACCTTGGCCTTTCCGCGACCCCAGGCGATTTCCGCGCGCTCGCGGACGAAATCGGTGGTGAACATCGGCTTGAGGGTCTTTTTGTCCAGCTCGGCCAGGGCTTCGGGCCAGCATTGGCCGTCGAGTTTCTTCAGGTCGAGCTTGGCCTTGGGCAACTGCCAGTCGTATTCGTTGCGCTCGGACAGGCCGGCGATGCTCTGGCCACGGGTCTTGAGGGTCTGGATCACCACGTCGCCATCGCGGCGCAGGCGCAGGGCCACCTTGGCCTGGGCCAGGTCGCGGTCCGGGCTGTCGAAGTACTGGTTCATCAATTCACGGCGTTCCCAGCCACTTTTGTTGCGTTTCTTCAGCAGCGGGTGCTCGCGCAGGGCGGCGAGGGTCTCGCGGCTGGCGCGGAGTTTGATTTCGGTTTCTTTCTGCATGGCCGGACAATCCAGGATCGGGAGCGCAGCCGGGGAAGAGTTGGCTGCCAAGGTCGTGCAGTGTACAGGACAAGGCGCCGACAGGTGCCGCCGCGGTTCCTTCGGTGGGGCAACAGCCCCTATGATGGGCCTCGTCTTGGACATTCCGGAGCCCGCCCATGCCATTGCCGTCGATGAAGGATCAATTCGCCGCGTTGATCGCCGCCCCTTCGGTGAGTTGCACCCAGCCTGCTCTGGACCAGTCCAACCGGCCGGTCATCGACCTGCTCGCCGGTTGGCTCGGCGACCTGGGTTTTGCCTGCGACATCCAGCAGGTCAGCCCCGGCAAGTTCAACTTGCTGGCCAGCTTCGGCAGTGGCCCTGGCGGCCTGGTGCTGTCCGGGCACAGCGACACCGTGCCGTTCGACGCCGCGCTGTGGCAGACCGACCCACTGAAGCTGACCGAGGTCGACGGGCGCTGGGTCGGCCTTGGCAGCTGCGACATGAAGGGCTTCTTCGCCCTGGCCATTGAGGCGGTGCGGCCGTTGCTCGAACAACCGTTCAAGCAGCCGCTGCTGATCCTGGCCACCTGCGACGAGGAAAGCTCCATGGCCGGAGCCCGGGCCCTGGCGGATGCCGGACGGCCCCTGGGACGCGCGGCGGTGATCGGCGAGCCCACCGGGCTCAAACCGATCCGCCTGCACAAGGGGGTGATGATGGAGCGCATCGACATCCTCGGGCGCAGCGGCCATTCATCGGATCCGAGCCTGGGCCGCAGCGCTCTGGAGGCCATGCACGATGCCATCGGCGAACTGCGCGGCCTGCGCCTGCAATGGCAGCGAGAGTTTCGCAATCCGCAATTTGGCGTGCCACAGCCGACCCTGAACTTCGGTTGTATCCACGGTGGCGACAACCCCAACCGAATCTGTGGCCAGTGTTCGCTGGAGTTCGACCTGCGGCCCCTGCCGGGCATGGACCCGCAAGCCCTGCGCGAGGCGATCCGCCAGCGGCTCAGGCCGGTGGCCGAACGGCACGAAGTGCGGATCGACTATGCGCCGCTGTTTCCTGCCGTTCCGCCGTTCGAGCAGCCCGAGGACGCCGAACTGGTGCGAGTGGCGGAGCGCTTGACCGGGCATCGTGCCGAAGCAGTGGCGTTCGGCACCGAAGCGCCTTATCTTCAGCGCCTTGGTTGCCAGACCCTGGTGCTCGGCCCGGGGGATATCGCGTGCGCCCACCAGCCGGGGGAATACCTGGAAATGTCACGCTTGCAGCCTACCGTGCATCTATTACGGGAATTGATTGAACATTACTGCCTGAAGCCGGCCCAATTTCAGTAAATTGCCGTCGTCCCTGTCCGTACCCATGAGGAGAGTAAGCGTGTCGCCAAGCCTGTTCCGACGATAACCATCAGCCCGTTGTGCGTTTTCCGTTTCGTCCTTTCATAGGCTGCTTTTTATTTACAGGCTCAGGTTCATGCCCGAATACGTCAATTGGCTCCGCCATGCGTCTCCCTACATCAATGCCCATCGCGACTGCACCTTCGTGGTCATGCTGCCCGGCGATGGTGTCGAACATCCCAACTTCGGCAATATCGTCCACGACCTGGTGCTGCTCCACAGCCTGGGAGTGCGCCTGGTGCTGGTGCATGGTTCCCGTCCACAGATCGAATCACGCCTGGCCGCCCGCGGCCTGACTCCGCATTACCACCACGGGATGCGGATCACCGATGCCGCCACCCTGGAATGCGTGATCGACGCCGTGGGCCAGCTGCGCATCGCCATCGAAGCGCGCCTGTCCATGGACATGGCCTCCTCGCCGATGCAGGGCTCGCGGTTGCGGGTCGCCAGCGGCAATCTGGTGACCGCGCGGCCGATCGGCGTGCTCGAGGGCGTCGACTACCACCACACCGGCGAGGTGCGTCGGGTCGATCGCAAGGGTATCAACCGCCTGCTGGACGAGCGATCCATCGTCCTGCTGTCGCCCCTGGGCTATTCGCCTACCGGGGAAACCTTCAACCTGGCCTGTGAAGACGTCGCCACCCGTGCCGCCATCGACCTGGGCGCCGACAAGCTGCTGTTGTTCGGGGCTGACCCGGGATTGCTGGACGAGAATGGCAAGCTGGTGCGTGAACTGCGTCCGCAACAGGTGCCTGCCCATTTGCAGCGTCTGGGCGCCAACTACCAGGCCGAGTTGCTGGATGCGGCGGCCGAGGCTTGCCGGGGTGGGGTAGGGCGCAGCCATATTGTCAGCTATGCCGAGGATGGCGCCTTGCTGACCGAACTGTTCACCCGCGATGGCGGTGGCACCCTGGTGGCCCAGGAGCAGTTCGAGCGGGTGCGCGAGGCGGCGATCGAGGATGTTGGCGGCCTGCTGGAGCTGATCAGCCCGCTGGAAGAACAGGGCATCCTGGTGCGGCGTTCCCGCGAAGTGCTGGAGCGGGAGATCGAGCAGTTCAGCGTGGTCGAGCGCGAAGGCATGATCATCGCCTGCGCTGCGCTGTACCCGATCGCCGACTCCGACGCTGGCGAACTGGCTTGCCTGGCGGTGAACCCGGAGTATCGGCACGGCAAGCGTGGCGATGAATTGCTGGAAAGGATCGAGGCCCGGGCCCGGGCCCAGGACCTCAAGACCCTGTTCGTGCTCACCACTCGCACGGCTCACTGGTTCCGTGAACGGGGCTTTGTGCCCAGCAGCGTGGAGCGCCTGCCATCGGCGCGGGCCTCGCTGTACAACTATCAGCGCAATTCGAAGATCTTCGAAAAAGCCCTCTGAAATCTTTCCATCCGTTCGCCAGCGCCGCGGCTCGATCATGGGATCGGACCGCGGCGCTGTGTATTTCAGAATAATTTCATTTCGATACTAAAACTGTAACAAATTGACGGGAGGATAGGCCCTTAGCCAATATTGCGTCGCTTTTTTGATCCCTTATGACGTTATTCATTGACCTGGCCGAGGGCCTGGAAGGTATAGCGGCGGGAAAATATTTTTCAGGAATAGGCTCGCAAGCGTCTACGCTGGAGCTTTTGACTAGCGGATGGCGTTTCTTATTCCTGAAGAGTATGAGAAAGAATGGAATAATTCTTTTTGGGTTTATGAGTAATTCATTAACCTGCATGGACTCAATAACTGCGATTAGACATTGGTCGAAGACACAGATCGTTACGATTGACTTATCAGTCACGGTCTGGCGCTAATCGCGCATCTGTGGCACCCGGGCGTTTCGATCTGGGGCCAGGAACCACAAGAATTAGAAAACGAGAGGAGCGATACATGAACAAGTCCACCTTGGCCCTGGCTGTGGCCGTAGGGGTTTTGGCGCAGCAGGCAGGCGCCGCTGGTTTCATCGAGGACAGCAAGGCCACTCTGGGGCTGCGTAACTTCTACATCAACACCGATAACCGTGACGGTACTGGCCCGAACAAGAACGAAGAGTGGGGCCAAGGCTTCGATCTGCGTTTCACCTCGGGTTACACCCAGGGCACTGTCCAGTTTGGCGTCGATGCCATTGCGCTGTATGGCCTGCGCCTGGATTCCTCGCCGGCCACGAGCGGTAACTCTTCTGGTACCGCTTCCGGCGGCACCATCTTCCCGAGCGATGGCAACAAGGCTGTTCATGATTTCGCCAGCCTGGGCCTGACCGGCAAGGTCAAGGTTTCCCAGACCGAGCTGAAGATCGGCACCCTGCTGCCGAACAACCCGGTGATCAAGTACAACGACGGTCGCCTGCTGCCCCAAACCTTCCAGGGTGGCCAGATCACCTCGAACGAATTCAAGGACCTGACCCTGACTGCCGGCCAGGTCGAGCGCGCCAAGGGTCGTAACTCGAGCAACAACGAAGGCCTGTCCATCGCGGGCGCCAACGCTGGCTCGAACTACCCGAAAGGCGAGTTCAGCAACAAGTTCTACTACGCCGGTGCCGACTACAAGGTCACCAAGGATCTGACTGCTTCGTACTACTACGGCGAACTGAAGAACTTCTACAACCAGAACTTCCTCGGCCTGGTGCATAACTGGGCAATCGGCCCGGGTGTCCTGAAGAGCGACCTGCGCTACTACCGCAGCCGCGACGATGGCCGCAATGGCGACACCTCGAGCTACTACACCACGGGTTACTACGGCAACAAGGTCACCAAGGGCAAGGTCGACAACGACCTGTATAGCTACCTGGCCCTGTACTCGATCGAAGGCCACACCTTCGGCGCCGGCTACCAGTACACCAAGGGCGATAGCGACTTCCCTTGGCTGAACCAGGGCGATGGCTCGTCCAACAGCACCATCACCGACATGCAGATCCAGAAGTTCGCCCGTGCTGGCGAGCGTACCTGGCAAGTTCGCTACGGTTATGACTTCGCCAAGGTCGGCCTGCCAGGCCTGACCGCCAACGCGGTCTACCTGCGTGGCAACAACATCGATACCGCCCTGGGCAGCAAGACCGAGTGGGAGCGCGACCTGACCGTGGCCTACGTCATTCCGGAAGGCCCGCTGAAGAACCTGGGCTTTGCCTGGAAAAACGCCATGTGGCGTACCGACCTGGCCAACACTCGTTCCCAGGACGAAAACCGCCTGATCGTCAGCTACTCGATCCCGCTGCTGTAATCGGCAATAAAAACCTCGCCCGGCGCAATGCCGGGCGAGGCTTCGTTCCAAGTCAGGCCCACCCCCGTGAGCCCTTCCTGAATTCCCCTCTTTCTTGCAGCTACTCAAGGCCTTCTCGAACCTTGTGGCCAAGAGTGTTCCCGGCCTGTCCGCGAGTCCAGTGAAGAGATTTTTAATATTCCTATAGGATCTTAATAAATCGATATTTATTCTTTTTAAATAATCTGCGCCCCAGGCGGAGTAGGCCCATCACGCACTCACAGGAGCAGCATCCATGAGCCTCAGACTGGGCGATATCGCCCCCGACTTCGAACAGGATTCCAGTGCCGGCAAGATTCGTTTCCACGAGTGGCTGGGCGATAGCTGGGGCGTGCTGTTTTCCCATCCGGCGGACTTCACCCCGGTTTGCACCACCGAGCTGGGTTTTACCGCCAAGCTCAAGGACGAATTCGCCCAGCGCGGGGTCAAGGCCATCGCCCTGTCGGTGGACCCGGTGGATTCCCATCACCGCTGGATCGAGGACATCAACGAGACCCAGGACACCCGGGTCAACTTCCCGATCCTGGCGGATGCCGACCGCAAGGTCTCGGACCTCTACGACCTGATCCATCCCAATGCCAGCGACACCCTGACCGTGCGCTCGCTGTTCATCATCGACCCGAACAAGAAAATCCGCCTGACCATCACCTACCCAGCCAGCACCGGGCGCAATTTCCACGAGATCCTGCGGGTGATCGACTCGCTGCAACTCACCGACAACTACAAGGTGGCCACCCCGGCCAACTGGCAGGACGGTGACGAAGTGGTGATCGTGCCCTCCCTCAAGGACGAAGAGGAAATCAAGCGGCGTTTTCCCAAAGGCTACCGCGCAGTGAAGCCCTACCTGCGCCTGACTCCCCAACCCAACCGTTGAGGCGCGTGACCTATCCATAAAGCAGGGGTTTTCAGGCCGTTTCGACGGCCTTTTTTTTGGCCTGCGAAACAGTGCTCCTCATATTCGTATAGGGAATAAACAAATGAAAAAATAAGATTTATGGATATAAAAATAGACTGTTAAGGTCTGTTCAGTCCGGCGAGATCGCATCCCGCGAATCGCCCCAATCGCTCAAGGAATCCCTGCATGCTGGTGGTCTCTCTCGGTGGCAGTCCCAGCCAACGCTCCCGTTCCGGGGTGTTGCTGGAGTTGGCCAGGCGCTGGTTGCAGCAGCAGGGCGTGGAGGTGGTCAGCTACCAGGTGCGGGATTTCCCCGCCGAAGACTTGCTCCATGCCCGCTTCGACAGCCCCAGGATCATCGACCTGCTGCAACAGATCGAACAGGCCGATGGCTTGCTGATCGCTACCCCGGTGTACAAGGCGTCTTTCTCCGGTGCGCTCAAGACCCTGCTCGACCTGCTGCCCGAGCGCGCCTTGCACCACAAGGTGGTGCTGCCCATGGCCACCGGCGGCAGCATCGCCCATATGCTGGCGGTGGATTACGCCTTGAAACCGGTGCTGTCGGCGCTCAAGGCCCAGGAAATGCTGCAGGGCATCTTTGCCGAGGACAGCCAGATCGCCTACGGCGAAGGCAGCGCCCAGCCGCAATTGGCCGACGCCCTGGAGCAGCGCTTGCGTGAAGCCCTCGAGCAGTTTCACAGCGCCCTGGCGCGCCGACCCAGGCCGCTGGACCCGAGTCTGTTGAACGAACGCCTGCTCAGTGCTCGCTGGAGTATCTGAGCCGCACCCCTGATTCGCATCACTGGCCTTACTCGCCCGCCAACGGGCAAGCAGGTGCAGCCATAACCCAAGAGCCAAAAGGAGAGCGCCATGCGCCCTGTCATTTTGCGCCGTGGCTTGGTCGCTCTGTTTGCTGCGGCTGTGTCCTTCGGTGCCATTGTCCAAGCCCAGGCCGAGACCCTGCGTATCGGTTATCAGAAGTACGGCACCCTGGTCCTGCTCAAGGCCAAGGGCTCCCTGGAGAAACGCCTGGCCCAGCAGGGTGTCGACGTGCAGTGGACCGAGTTCCCCGGTGGTCCGCAGCTGCTGGAGGGGCTGAATGTCGGCTCCATCGACTTCGGCGTGACCGGCGAAACCCCGCCGGTGTTCGCCCAGGCTGCCGGCGCCGACCTGCTCTACGTGGCCTATGAGCCGCCGGCGCCCCTGAGCGAAGCGATCCTGGTGCCCAAGGACTCGCCGATCCGCTCGGTGCAGGAACTCAAGGGCAAGAAGGTGGTGCTGAACAAAGGCTCCAACGTCCATTACTTGCTGGTCCGCGCCCTGGAAGATGCCGGCCTGAAGTACAGCGACATCCAGACTGTGTTCTTGCCTCCGGCCGATGCCCGCGCCGCTTTCGAGCGTGGCAGCGTCGATGCCTGGGTGATCTGGGACCCTTACCAGGCCGCCGCCGAGCAGCAGTTGCAAGCGCGAACCCTGCGTGATGGCAGCGGCATCGTCGACAACCACCAGTTCTACCTGGCCACCAAGCCCTATGCACAACGGCACCCTGAGGTGATCGAGACCCTGGTGAAAGAAGTGCGGGCGGTGGGCGAGTGGTCCAGGGCCAACCCGCAGGAGGTCACCCAACAGGTGGCGCCGCTGCTGGGCCTGTCTCCCGAAATCACCCTGACCTCGGTCAAGCGCCAGGGCTATGGCGCGGGCTTCCTGACCCCGGAAGTGATCGCCGCCCAGCAGAAAATCGCCGACAGCTTCTACCAGCTCAAGCTGATTCCCAAGCCCCTGAACATCAAAGACGTGATCTGGACGCCCGGCGCCGCCGTGGCCAAAGCGCCGTAACCCGACCCCTTAGGAGACCACTCCATGAGCCTCAACATCTTCTGGTTCCTGCCCACCCACGGCGACGGCCATTACCTTGGCACCGCCGAAGGCGCCCGCGCCGTCGATCACGGTTACCTGCAACAGATCGCCCAGGCCGCCGACCGCCTGGGTTTCGGTGGCGTGCTGATCCCTACCGGGCGTTCCTGCGAGGACTCCTGGCTGGTGGCCGCCTCGCTGATTCCGGTGACCCAGCGCCTGAAGTTCCTGGTGGCCCTGCGCCCCGGGATCATTTCCCCGACGGTGGCGGCGCGCCAGGCAGCGACCCTGGACCGACTGTCCGGCGGACGGGCGCTGTTCAACCTGGTGACGGGTGGCGACCCTGACGAGCTGGCGGGCGATGGCCTGTTCCTCGACCATGAGGAGCGCTACCAGGCTTCGGTGGAGTTCACCCGCATCTGGCGGCGAGTGCTGGAAGGCGAGACCGTCGACTACGACGGCCAGCACATCAGCGTGAAGGGCGCCAAGCTGCTCTATCCACCCTTGCAGCAACCGCGTCCGCCGCTGTATTTCGGTGGTTCTTCGGAAGCGGCCCAGGACTTGGCCGCTGAACAGGTGGACATGGTGCTGACCTGGGGCGAGCCGCCTGCCGCCGTGGCCGAGAAGATCCGGCAAGTGCGGGAAAAGGCCGCTCGGCAAGGGCGCAGCGTGCGCTTCGGCATTCGCCTGCACGTGATCGTGCGCGAAACCAACGAAGAAGCCTGGAAAGCCGCGGAAAAACTCATCTCCCACCTGGATGACGAGACCATCGCCCGGGCCCAGGCATCCCTGGCGCGCTTCGACTCCGTGGGCCAGCAGCGCATGGCGGCCTTGCACGGTGGTCGTCGCGACAAGCTGGAAGTCAGCCCCAACCTCTGGGCCGGCGTCGGCCTGGTACGCGGTGGCGCTGGCACCGCCCTGGTAGGCGACGGCCCTACGGTGGCGGCGCGGATGCAGGAGTACGCGGACCTGGGGATCGATACCTTCATCTTCTCCGGTTATCCGCACCTGGAAGAGTCTTATCGGGTGGCCGAGTTGCTGTTCCCGCACCTGGACATCGAGCGGCCCAAGCTGCCGGAGGCTGCCGGTTATGTCAGCCCGTTCGGCGAGATGGTGGCCAACGACATCATCCCCAAAGCCGCGTCCCAGAGCTGAGGTGCGGCCATGAACGGACAACGCATAGTGCATCGGCTGGCGCCCTGGGTACTGCCGGTGCTGTTGCTTGCGGTGTGGCAGCTGGCGGTTTCGGCCGGCTGGCTGTCGACGCGCATCCTGCCGGCACCCAGCGCGGTGATCGAGGCCGGGGCCAACCTGATCCGCAGCGGCGATATCTGGACCCACCTGGCCATCAGCGGTTGGCGCGCCGGGCTGGGTTTCCTGATCGGTGGCGGCATCGGCCTGGCGCTGGGCTTCATCACCGGCCTGTCGAAATGGGGCGAGCGCCTGCTGGACAGCTCGGTGCAGATGATCCGCAACGTGCCGCACCTGGCGCTGATCCCGTTGGTGATCCTGTGGTTCGGCATCGATGAGTCGGCGAAGATCTTCCTGGTCGCCCTGGGGACCTTGTTCCCGATCTACCTCAACACTTACCACGGCATCCGCAACGTCGATCCGGCACTGGTGGAAATGTCCCGCAGTTATGGGCTGTCGGGCTTCGCCCTGTTTCGCCAGGTGATCCTGCCCGGTGCCTTGCCTTCGATCCTGGTGGGGGTGCGCTTCGCCCTGGGTTTCATGTGGCTGACCTTGATCGTCGCCGAGACCATTTCCGCCAGTTCCGGTATCGGCTACCTGGCGATGAATGCCCGGGAGTTCCTGCAGACCGACGTGGTGGTGCTGGCCATCGTCATGTACGCCGTGCTGGGCAAACTCGCGGACCTTGCCGCGCGTGGCCTGGAGCGGGTCTGGCTGCGTTGGCACCCGGCCTACCAGGTCGCCAGGGGAGGTGCGCAATGACTGCCCAGCAACCGCCGCGGCTGCTGCGGGGCATCCCGCTGGCGGTGCGCAAGCTGCAGAAGACCTTCGGCTCGCGGCAGGTGCTGCGGGAAATCGACTTGCACATTCCCGCTGGCCAGTTCGTCGCGGTGGTGGGGCGCAGCGGCTGTGGCAAGAGCACCTTGCTGCGCTTGCTGGCCGGCCTCGACCAGCCCAGCGCTGGCCAGTTGCTGGCTGGTGCCGCGTCGCTGGCCGAGGCTCGCGAGGACACCCGGTTGATGTTCCAGGACGCACGCTTGCTGCCCTGGAAGAAGGTGATCGACAACGTCGGGCTCGGCCTCAAGGGCAACTGGCGTCCCCAGGCCCTGGAGGCCCTGGAGGCGGTGGGCCTGGCGGATCGGGCCAATGAATGGCCGGCGGCCTTGTCCGGTGGCCAGAAGCAGCGCGTCGCCCTGGCCCGGGCGCTGATCCATCAACCACGGCTGTTGCTGCTGGATGAGCCGCTGGGGGCCCTGGATGCCCTGACCCGGATCGAGATGCAGCAGCTGATCGAGCGCTTGTGGCAGCAGCATGGCTTCACCGTGCTGCTGGTGACCCACGATGTCAGCGAAGCGGTGGCGATCGCCGATCGGGTGATCCTGATCGAAGACGGCGAGGTCGGCCTGGACCTGCACGTCGAGCTGCCGCGCCCGCGAGTGCGAGGTTCCCATCGCCTGGCGGCGCTGGAGACCGAAGTGCTCAATCGCGTGTTGTCATTGCCCGGGTCGCCGCCCGAGCCGGAACCCGTTTCACCTTTGCCCACGCAGCTGCGTTGGGCGCTCTAGAGCAGCGGCAAGCAAGAGTGTCGTGCTTGGGCTTGCCGCTGACCGCTTGAAACTTGCAGTTCTGTTTTTCGACCCCAGGAGAAATACCATGACCATCAAAGCCATCAACGTTCGCAACCAGTTCAAGGGCACCATCAAGGAAATCGTCGAGGGTGACGTGCTGTCGGAAATCGACGTGCAGACCGCTTCCGGCATTGTCACTTCGGTGATCACCACCCGCTCGGTCAAGGAGTTGGAGCTGTCCATCGGCAGTGAAGTGATCGCCTTCGTGAAGTCCACCGAGGTCTCGATCGCCAAGCTGTGAATGCCGCCATAGACGGCCCCGGAGGGTAGGAGCCCTGCGGGGCTTTTTTCATGGACGCTGTAAATACCGGTCAGATTTGATACTTTCCCTGCTTTCGCACGGCCTGAACAGTACAGACATGACAACAAAGCAGGGTCCAAACGCAGGGTACCTGGAGTTCGATCGCGACCATTGGGCCGCTCTCCGGGCCGGGGAACCCATGAGCCTGGCGCCGTCCGAGATGGAGGCGCTGACCAGTCCGACCCAGCCCATGGCGCCCGAGGAAGTGAGGCAGATCTTGCTGCCCTTGTCGCGCCTGCTGCACTTGCATGCAGCCCGGGTGCAGGCACTGAAGGCGCCGCAGGCCGGGGCCAGGGTGCCCTATGTGATCGGCGTGTCCGGTAGTGTCGCGGTGGGCAAGAGCAGCTTTGCCCGGGTCCTGGCAGCGTTGCTGGCCTACTGGCCAGGCAAGCCCAATGTGCATCTGGTGACCACCGATTCGTTTCTTTTCCCCCTGGCCACCTTGCAGGAAAAGAACATCCTGCACCGCAAGGGGTTTCCCGAGTCCTACGACGAACCGCTGTTCCTGGAGTTCCTGCAGGCGGTGTGCCGGCGGGGCGAGACTGCGCAGATTCCCATCTATTCCCATGTCCGCTACGACATCCTGGCCGATGAAATGCAGTCGGTGGAAGCGCCGGACATCGTCATCCTCGAAGGCCTGAATGTCCTGCAGGGCGTGCAAGGGCAGGGCCTGCATGCCCTGGATTTCATCGACTTCTCGATCTATGTCGACGCCGCGCCGGAGGCCATCAAGACTTGGTACCTGGAGCGCTTCGTCTACTTGAAGAACACCGCGTTCCAGTCGGCGGATTCCTATTTCAACAAGTTCAAGGGGCTCTCCGACCCCGAGGCCCTGGCCATGGCGTCCGATACCTGGGACCGTGTGAACCTGAAGAACCTGGTCGAGCACATCCTGCCTACCCGGGAGCGAGCCAACCTGATCATCCACAAGACCGTGGACCACCACATCGACAAACTGCTGCTGCGCCAGGTCTGACGTTCAGGTCAAGGTCCGGCTTCAGGGCTGCGTGGAGCGCTTGGGCAGGTAGGGCGGCAGGTACAGGCCCAGGTAGGCATCGAACACTCGCATGCCTTCCTCGGCCATGCGGGCGGTGATTTGCCCGTGCTGCTGTACCGAGCGGGCATACACCCGATCGCCCAGTTCCATGGCCAGGGCGAACACGTCCACATCCCGGGGCAGTGCAGGTAGTTCGAAGTGCCGGTCGAACAGTTGGAGCATCAGCTCGCCCAGTTCCAGGTCATGCTGGCGGTCGGCCTGGGTCACCTCGGTGAGGCCGTGTTGCGCCAGAATCAACTGGCGGGCCGCGGCGTCTTCGTCGTAGATGGCCAGCATGCGCTGCTCCACCAGGCGTGACAGATCCCGCCAGCTGGTGAGCTGGTCGTGCTCGATGGGGGCCTGCAGGCAGGCGCGGAACGCAGCGTGGACATCGGCGGTGAGGGCTTCCAGCAGGGCCGGGACGCTGGCGAAGAAGTGATAGACCGATGAGGGGGGAATCTGCGCCCTTTCGGCCACGCTGTAGATCGACAGGCTGGCCACGCCCTCGGCGGCCAGCAGGGTGCGGGCGGCGTCGAGTATCGAGTCGATCCGGGCCTGGCTGCGAGCCTGGGGCTTGCGAAGAGGGGCGGTGCGGGTCATCGGGGTCTCCTGTCGGGCAGCCGGCATTGTACGCGAGGGCGCTGTTTCCTGTAGTGGCAGGCACGAGCCGCGATCACGTATCAGGGGCATAAAAAAACGCCGCGAGCCTTGGGCCACGCGGCGTTCTTGGCTGCCAGCCGTTCAGACGGTGTGCAGGTACCAGTTGTACTCGAGGTCGGAGATGGAGTGTTCGAACTCCTCCAGCTCGCTTTCCTTGCACGCGACGAAGATGTCGATGTACTTCGGATCGATGTACTTGTTGAGGATCTCGCTGTCGTCCAGCTCGCGCAGGGCGTCGCGCAGGTTGTTCGGCAGGCTCTGCTCCACCTGCTCGTAGGCGTTGCCCTCGATCGGGGTGCTGGGCTCGACCTTGTTGGTCAGGCCGTGGTGCACGCCCGCCAGCACTGCGGCCATCAGCAGGTAGGGGTTGGCGTCGGCGCCGGCAACCCGGTGCTCGATACGCACTGCGTCCGGCGTGCCGGTAGGTACGCGCAGGGCCACGGTGCGGTTGTCCAGGCCCCAGCTCGGCGCGTTCGGCACGTAGAACTGGGCGCCGAAACGACGGTACGAGTTGACGTTCGGGCACAGGAACGCCATCGACGCTGGCAGGGTCTCGAGCACACCGCCGATCGCGTGACGCAGCGCGGCGTTCTGCTCGGGATCCTCGCTGGTGAAGATGTTCTTGCCATCCTTGTCCAGCACCGAGATATGGACGTGCAGACCATTGCCCGCCTGGCCTGGGTAAGGCTTGGCCATGAAGGTGGTGTCCATTTCATGGTCGTAGGCGATGTTCTTGATCAGGCGCTTGAGCAATACCGCATAGTCGCAGGCCTTGAGCGGGTCGGCGACGTGGTGCAGGTTGACTTCGAACTGCGCCGGGGCGCTTTCCTTGACGATGGCGTCGGCCGGGATGCCTTGTTCCTTGGCGCCTTCGAGGATGTCCTGCAGGCAATCGACATATTCGTCGAGGTCGTCGATCAGGTAGACCTGGGTCGACTGCGGGCGCTTGCCGGAGATCGGCGAGCGTGGAGGCTGTGGACGGCCGTTCACGTTCTCCTGGTCGATCAGGTAGAACTCCAGCTCGAACGCGGCGCAGATGGTCAGGCCCAGTTCGTCGAACTTGCTCACTACCTGGCGCAGCACTTCACGGGGGTCGGCGAAGAACGGCTCGCCTTCCAGTTCGTGCATGGTCATCAGCAGCTGTGCGGTGGGACGCTTCTGCCAGGGTTCGTTGGAGAGCGTATCGGGGATCGGATAGCAGATCCGGTCGGCATCACCGATATCCAGGCCCAGGCCGGTGCTTTCCACCGTGGAGCCATTGATATCCAGGGCAAAGAGGGAAGCCGGGAGGTTGATGCCCTTCTCGTAGACCTTGTGGAGGCTGGTGCGTTCGATGCGCTTGCCGCGCACCACACCATTCATATCCGCAATCAGAAGGTCGACGTACAGGACCTCAGGATGTTCCTTAAGGAACGCGTTCGCTTCGTTAAGCTGAACGGCACGCGGGGGTACCGACATGATGCAATACCTTTGTTGTTAAAAATATCAATCATTGATCTTTTCTGGTTTCAGTCAACCCGAACGGCATGCCGAAGTCAAGCGAGGCCTTTTATGCCCTAATAAAGGGCTGGCGGGGCATTTTTGCCGTAAAACAGGGCGCTTTTATGGGTTTGGGCACCCTGTCCACCCCGTGCTTGAGTGAGCTGTGTTGTATCTTTTACAGGGGTGTTGTGTAAAAAAATGAACAAGGCTAAGCTCGGCTCAAACCCATAACATCAATAATACCGGGGTGTTTCATGTCTCGCCGGCCGTTAATCGGCGTCACCGCCTGCTCCAGGCAGATCGGTCTGCACGCTTACCACATCAGTGGCGACGAGTATGTCCAGGCGGTGGCCACCGCGGCCCAGGGCCTGCCGGTGATCCTCCCATCCCTGGCTGCGTTGCTGGCACCGTGCGATATCCTGGACGGACTGGACGGCATCCTCTTTACCGGTTCCCCCTCCAATATCGAACCTTTCCATTACCAGGGCCAGGCCAGCGCGCCGGGCACTGCTCATGATTCTGCACGGGACGCCGCCACCTTGCCGCTGCTGCGGGCCGCCGTCGAGGCCGGGGTTCCGGTGCTGGGCATCTGCCGCGGCTTCCAGGAAATGAACGTCGCCCTGGGCGGCAGCCTGCACCAGGACGTGCACCAGGTGCCGCCGTTCATGGACCACCGCCATGGGGATGAACCTGGCCAGCCCCTGGATGCCTGGTACGCCCCGGCCCATGACCTGCATGTCGAGGCCGGTGGCGTGCTGGCCGACCTGGGCCTGCCGCAAACCCTGCAAGTCAATTCCATCCATGCCCAGGGCCTGGAGCGTCTGGCTCCGGGCTTGCGGGTCGAGGCGCGTGCTCCGGACGGGCTGGTCGAGGCGATTTCCGTAGACAGGAGCAAGGCTTTTGCTTTGGGGGTGCAATGGCACCCCGAATGGCAGGTAAGCTGCAATCCTCACTACCTGGCCATCTTCCAGGCTTTTGGTGATGCCTGCCGCGAGCGGGCAAAACAGCGCGACGCCCAGGCGTCACACAACGCCTGACTTAATAGAGAGTCAGGAAACTCAGCCTAGAGGCATTTATGAGTACCAACCTCGACCAGCTCACCGATTGGTTGAAAGACCACAAGATCACAGAAGTCGAATGCTTGATCGGCGACTTGACCGGTATCACCCGGGGCAAGATCTCGCCGACCAACAAGTTCATCGCCGAAAAAGGCATGCGCCTGCCCGAGAGCGTGCTGCTGCAGACCGTGACCGGCGACTATGTCGAAGACGACATCTATTACGAACTGCTGGACCCGGCGGACATCGACATGATCTGCCGCCCGGACCATAACGCGGTGTACCTGGTGCCCTGGGCCATCGAGCCCACCGCCCAGGTGATCCACGACACTTACGACAAGCAAGGCAACCCCATCGAGCTGTCGCCACGCAACGTGCTCAAGAAGGTCCTCAAGCTCTATGCCGACCATGGCTGGCAGCCGATCGTGGCGCCGGAAATGGAGTTCTACCTGACCAAGCGCAGCGACGACCCCGACTACCCGCTGCAGCCGCCGGTGGGCCGCTCCGGGCGTCCGGAAACCGGGCGCCAGTCGTTCTCCATCGAGGCCGCCAACGAATTCGACCCGCTGTTCGAGGACGTCTACGACTGGTGCGAGTTGCAGGAGCTGGATCTCGACACCCTGATCCACGAGGACGGCACGGCGCAGATGGAGATCAACTTCCGTCACGGCGACGCCCTGTCCCTGGCCGACCAGATCCTGGTGTTCAAGCGCACCATGCGCGAAGCGGCGCTCAAGCATGATGTGGCCGCCACCTTCATGGCCAAGCCCATGACCGGCGAGCCGGGCAGCGCCATGCACCTGCACCAGAGCATCGTCGACATCAGCACCGGCAAGAACGTCTTCTCCAACGACGACGGGACCATGAGCCAGTTGTTCCTCAACCATATCGGCGGCTTGCAGAAGTTCATCCCCGAGTTGCTGCCGCTGTTTGCCCCCAACGTCAACTCGTTCCGCCGCTTCCTGCCCGATACCTCGGCGCCGGTGAACGTCGAGTGGGGCGAGGAAAACCGCACCGTGGGCCTGCGGGTGCCGGATGCCGGGCCGCAGAACCGCCGGGTGGAAAACCGCCTGCCGGGTGCCGACGCCAATCCCTACCTGGCCATCGCCGCCAGCCTGTTGTGCGGCTTCATCGGCATGGTCGAAGGGCACAACCCGAGCGCACCGGTGGTGGGCCGTGGTTACGAGCGCCGCAACCTGCGCCTGCCGCTGACCATCGAGGACGCCCTGGAACGCATGGAAAACAGCAAGACCATCGAGAAGTACCTGGGCCACAAGTTCATCACCGGCTACGTCGCGGTCAAGCGAGCCGAGCATGAAAACTTCAAGCGCGTGATCAGTTCCTGGGAGAGGGAATTCCTGTTGTTCGCCGTCTGATACGCCAGGCGCCGCTGCCCGTCGGTGGCGCCTTCACTGATACCAAGGAGACATTGATGACTCATAAAAACCCGCAAACCCGCGAGTGGCAAACCCTCAGCAGTGATCACCACCTGGCACCCTTCAGCGACTTCAACCAGTTGAAGGAGAAGGGGCCGCGGATCATCACCCATGCCAAGGGTGTGTACCTGTGGGACAGTGAAGGCAACCAGATCCTCGACGGCATGGCCGGCCTGTGGTGCGTGGCCGTAGGTTACGGCCGCGATGAACTGGCCGAAGTGGCCAGCAAGCAGATGCGCGAACTGCCGTACTACAACCTGTTCTTCCAGACCGCCCACCCGCCGGCGCTGGAGCTGGCCAAGGCGATCATCGACGTCGCGCCCAAAGGCATGAGCCACGTGTTCTTCACCGGCTCCGGCTCCGAGGGCAACGACACCGTGCTGCGCATGGTCCGTCACTACTGGGCGCTCAAGGGCAAGCCGAAGAAGCAGACCATCATCGGCCGTATCAACGGCTACCACGGCTCCACGGTGGCCGGCGCCAGCCTGGGCGGCATGAGCGGCATGCACGAGCAAGGCGGCTTGCCGATCCCGGGTATCGTGCATATCCCGCAGCCATACTGGTTCGGCGAAGGTGGCGACATGACGCCGGATGAGTTCGGTGTGTGGGCTGCCGAGCAACTGGAGAAGAAAATCCTCGAAGTCGGCGAGGACAACGTCGCGGCCTTCATCGCCGAGCCGATCCAGGGCGCGGGCGGTGTGATCATCCCGCCGGAAACCTACTGGCCGAAGATCAAGGAGATCCTCGCCAAATACGAAATCCTCTTCGTCGCCGACGAAGTGATCTGCGGTTTCGGCCGTACCGGCCAGTGGTTCGGCTCCGACTACTACGACCTTGCACCTGACCTCATGACCATCGCCAAGGGCCTGACCTCCGGTTACATCCCCATGGGTGGTGTGGTGGTGCGTGACACCGTGGCCAAAGTGCTCAGCGAGGGCGGTGATTTCAACCACGGCTTCACCTATTCCGGCCACCCGGTGGCAGCGGCGGTGGGCCTGGAAAACATCCGCATCCTGCGCGAAGAGAAAATCGTCGAGAAGGTACATGACCGGACGGCACCGTATTTGCAGAAGCGTTTGCGCGAGCTCAGCGACCACCCGCTGGTGGGCGAAGTTCGCGGCCTGGGCATGCTGGGGGCGATCGAACTGGTCAAGGACAAGGCCACTCGGGCGCGTTACGAAGGCCGGGGCGTGGGCATGATCTGCCGGCAGTTCTGCTTCGACAACGGCCTGATCATGCGTGCCGTGGGCGACACCATGATCATCGCCCCGTCGCTGGTGATCAGCGAGGCGGAAATCGACGAGCTGGTGGCCAAGGCGCGCAAGTGCCTGGACCTGACCTTGGGTGCGCTGCGGGGCTGAGTGCTAGGCTTTGAGCGCAGTGCTTGCGGGCACTGCGCTCAAAGCGGATATAAAGGCCGGAACTTGCCTTGAAAGCCGGCCTTGGATCTTGCCAGACTAGCCGCCGTTTTCAGGGGGGCCGGACAGTGGCACCCGGCAGCGGGTCACCGAGAATGTGCTTAAAAAGAACAATTGGAGCATTACGCATGAAGGCATTAGGTATGAAGTTAGCTGGCAAGACCCTCCTCGCCATGTCCCTGATGGGCGTGATGGCGACGGCGGCACAAGCGGACGATAAAGTGCTGCACGTCTACAACTGGTCCGACTACATCGCGCCGGACACCATCAAGAAGTTTGAAGCCGAATCCGGCATCAAGGTGGTCTATGACGTGTTCGACAGCAACGAAACCCTGGAAGCCAAGTTGCTGGCCGGCAAGTCCGGTTATGACGTGGTAGTGCCTTCCAATAACTTCCTGGCCAAGCAGATCAAGGCTGGTGTCTACCAGGAGCTGGACAAGTCCAAGTTGCCGAACTGGAAGAATCTCAACGAATCGCTGCTCAAGGCGGTATCGGTGAGCGACCCGGGCAACAAGCATGCCTTCCCCTACATGTGGGGCTCGATCGGCATCGGCTTCAACGCCGAGAAGGTCAAGGCCGCACTGGGTGCCGACGCTCCGACTAACTCCTGGGACCTGCTGTTCAAGCCGGAAAACGCCGAGAAGTTGAAGTCCTGCGGCATCAGCTTCCTCGATTCGCCGACCGAGATGATCCCGGTGGCACTGCATTACCTGGGTTATCCGACCGACAGCCAGGACAAGAAACAACTGGACGAGGCCGAGAAGCTGTTCCTCAAGATCCGTCCTTCGATCGGTTATTTCCATTCTTCCAAGTACATCTCGGACCTGGCCAACGGCAACATCTGCGTGGCCGTGGGCTACTCGGGTGACATCTACCAGGCCAAGGCCCGCGCCGCCGAGGCCGGTGACAAGGTCAAGGTCAGCTACAACATTCCCAAGGAAGGTGCTGGCAGCTTCTACGACATGGTCGCCATTCCCAAGGATGCGGAAAACGTCGAGGGCGCCTACAAGTTCATGACCTTCCTGCAGAAGCCGGAAATCATGGCCGAGATCACCAACGCCGTGCGTTTCCCCAACGGTAACGCGGCCGCCACTCCTCTGGTCGATAAAGACATCACCAGCGACCCGGGCGTCTACCCTCCTGCCGATGTCCAGGCCAAGTTGTACGCGATCGCCGACCTGCCGGCCGCGACCCAGCGCATCCTGACCCGCAGCTGGACCAAGATCAAATCCGGCAAATAAGCCGATTTACAGCGATGCCTGTTGCCGTCGTCATGGCGAGGGCGGCAACAGGAAATAAATAAATGACAGAAAGTTTTGCTGGATTGGTTTATCGAGGGTAAGTTGCGCGCCGGTTTTGTTGCTGGGCAGCTTGGGGGCTGTCAGGTAGCGCGGGGCAACTTTGGCCCAACTATTCAAGAGGACCTCCACTTGCCTACTACTTTATTTCGCAAAGCCATGCTGGCCGCCGCCAGCCTGACGCTGGTGGCAAGCGCCCAGGCGGCATCGACCGTGCATATTTATAACTGGTCCGACTACATCGGTCAGAGCACCCTGGCAGATTTCGAAAAGAGCACGGGTATCAAGCCGCTGTATGACGTGTTCGATTCCAATGAAACCCTGGAAGGCAAGTTGCTGGCCGGCCGCACCGGCTACGACGTGGTGGTGCCGTCCAACCACTTCCTGGGCAAGCAGATCAAGGCCGGGGCCTTCCAGAAGCTCGACAAGAACCTGTTGCCCAACTATGCCAACCTCGACCCGCAGTTGCTCAAGCGCCTTCAAGCCAACGATCCGGGCAACCAATACGCGGTGCCCTATCTGTGGGGCACCAACGGCATCGGCTACAACGTCGAGAAAGTGAAGGCCGCCCTGGGTGTGGACAAGATCGACTCCTGGAGCGCTCTGTTCGAACCGCAGAACATCAAGAAGCTCAGCGGCTGCGGCGTGGCCTTCCTCGATTCCGCCGACGAAATGATGCCCACGGTGCTCAACTACCTGGGGCTGGACGCCAACAGCACCAATCCCCAGGACTACAAGAAGGCCGAGGCCAAGCTCCTGGCGGTACGCCCCTACGTGACCTATTTCCACTCGTCCAAGTACATCTCGGACCTGGCCAACGGCAATATCTGCGTGGCCATCGGCTTCTCCGGCGACGTGTTCCAGGCCCGGGCCCGGGCTGCCGATGCCGGCAAGGGCGTGAACATCGCCTACGCCATCCCCAAGGAAGGCGGTGCCCTGTGGTTCGACATGCTCGCCATCCCCAAGGACTCGAGCAACGTCAACGAGGCCCACGCCTTCATCAACTATTTGCTGCAACCTGAGGTGATCGCCCAGGTCAGTGACTACGTCGGTTATGCCAACCCCAACCCCGGGTCGGACAAGTTGATGGACCAGTCCATCCGCGCCGATGAAGCGGTTTATCCACCGCAGGCCGTGCTCGACAAGACTTACGTGTCCATAGAGTTGCCAGCCAGTATCCAACGCTTGATGAACCGCAGCTGGACCAAGGTCAAGACGGGTAAATAGTTCTACAGGCTCAAACTATCCGGGACCCGTCCACCAGGGGCGGGCTGAAAATTTTGTTGGGAGTTTCGCAAATGGCAGTTGCCTCCGGCGCCTATAAGAAAGCCCTCGAGGGCGACCAGACACCCAAGCAGGTGTTGGTCAAGATCGACCGGGTCACGAAGAAGTTCGACGAGACGGTGGCCGTGGACGATGTGTCCGTGGAGATCAAGAAAGGCGAGATCTTCGCCCTGCTGGGCGGCTCCGGTTCGGGCAAGTCCACCCTGTTGCGCATGCTGGCCGGCTTCGAACGGCCTACCGAGGGCCGGATTTTCCTCGATGGCGTGGACATCACCGACATGCCGCCCTACGAACGGCCGATCAACATGATGTTCCAGTCCTATGCGCTGTTCCCGCACATGACCGTGGCCCAGAACATCGCCTTCGGCCTCAAGCAGGACAAGATCCCTTCGGCGGAGATCGACGCCCGGGTGGCGGAGATGCTCAAGCTGGTGCAGATGAGCCAGTACGCCAAGCGCAAGCCGCACCAGCTCTCCGGCGGCCAGCGCCAGCGCGTGGCCCTGGCCCGCTCCCTGGCCAAGCGACCCAAGCTGCTGCTGCTCGACGAACCCATGGGTGCCCTGGACAAGAAGCTGCGCTCGCAGATGCAGCTGGAGCTGGTGGAGATCATCGAGCGCGTAGGCGTGACCTGCGTGATGGTGACCCACGACCAGGAAGAGGCCATGACCATGGCCGAGCGCATCGCCATCATGCACCTGGGCTGGATCGCCCAGATCGGCAGCCCGATCGATATCTACGAGACCCCGGTCAGCCGCCTGGTCTGCGAGTTCATCGGCAACGTCAACATTTTCGAGGGCGAAGTGGTGGACGATGCCGAAGGCCATGCCTTGATCACCTGCAAGGACGTGGACCGCAACATCTACGTCGGCCACGGCATCAGCACCTCGGTCCAGGACAAGTCGGTGACCTACGCCATCCGCCCGGAAAAACTCCTGGTGACCGCCGAGATGCCGACCTGCGAGTACAACTGGTCCAGCGGCAAGGTCCATGACATCGCCTACCTGGGTGGCCATTCGGTGTTCTACGTCGAGCTGCCGAGCGGCAAGCTGGTGCAATCCTTCGTCGCCAACGCCGAGCGCCGTGGCGCGCGGCCGACCTGGGGTGACCAGGTCTACGTGTGGTGGGAAGACGACAGCGGCGTGGTACTGCGCTCATGAACATGCGAAAGCTCAAGCGCCGACTCGACCGAATAATTCCCGGAGGCCGCCAGCTGGTCATCGGGATTCCGTTCATCTGGCTGTTCCTGTTCTTCATGCTGCCGTTCTTCATCGTCCTGAAGATCAGCTTCGCCGAAGCGGACGTGGCCATCCCGCCGTACACCGAGATCTACAGCTACGTCGACCAGAAGCTGCAGATCCTGCTGAACCTGGGCAACTACGCGATGCTCGGGGACGACGAGCTGTACATCGCCGCCTACCTCGGCTCGCTGAAGATGGCGTTCATCAGCACCATCCTCTGCCTGCTGATCGGCTACCCGATGGCCTATGCCATCGCCAGTGCCCGCAAGGAAATGCAGACCGTGCTGGTGCTGCTGATCATGATGCCGACCTGGACCGCGATCCTGATCCGCGTCTATGCCTGGATGGGCATCCTCAGCAACAACGGCCTGCTCAACGGCTTCCTGATGTCCATGGGCTGGATCAGCGAACCGCTACAGATCCTCAACACCAACCTTGCGGTGTACATCGGCGTGGTCTATTCCTACCTGCCGTTCATGGTGCTGCCGCTGTACGCCAACCTGGTCAAGCATGACCCGAGCCTACTGGAAGCCGCCGCCGACCTGGGGTCGGGGACCTTCAACAGCTTCTGGAGGATCACCGTACCGCTGTCCAAGAACGGCATCATCGCCGGCTGCATGCTGGTGTTCATCCCGGTGGTGGGCGAGTTCGTGATTCCTGAATTGCTCGGCGGCCCGGAGACCCTGATGATCGGCAAGGTGCTGTGGCAGGAGTTCTTCAACAACCGCGACTGGCCGGTAGCCTCGGCCCTGGCGGTGGTGATGCTGGCGATCCTGATCGTGCCGATCATCCTGTTCAACCGTAGCCAGGCCAAAGAAATGGAGGCCAAGGAATGAAGCGCTTCAGTTTCTCCAACCTGATGCTGGTCCTGGGCCTGCTGTTCATCTACCTGCCGATGCTGATCCTGGTGATCTACTCGTTCAACGCCTCGCGGTTGGTGACGGTGTGGGGCGGCTGGTCGGTCAGCTGGTATGTCGGCCTGCTGGACAACACCCAGCTGATGGGCTCGGTGCTGCGCTCCCTGGAAATCGCCTGCTATACCGCCGTGGCGGCGGTGGCCCTGGGCACCCTGGCGGCGTTCGTCATGACCCGGATCAGCCGCTTCAAGGGTCGCACCCTGTTCGGCGGCCTGGTCACCGCGCCACTGGTGATGCCCGAGGTGATCACCGGCTTGTCGCTGTTGCTGCTGTTCGTGGCCATGGCCCAGGCCATCGGCTGGCCCCAGGAGCGTGGCATCGCCACCATCTGGATCGCCCATACCACCTTCTGTGCCGCCTACGTGGCGGTGGTGGTGTCGGCGCGCCTGCGCGAGCTGGACCTGTCCATCGAGGAAGCAGCCATGGACCTGGGAGCACGGCCGTTCAAGGTGTTCTTCCTGATCACCATCCCGATGATCGCCCCGTCCCTGGCGGCGGGCGGCATGATGTCCTTCGCCCTGTCGCTGGACGACCTGGTGCTGGCCAGCTTCGTGTCCGGCCCGGGCTCCACCACCTTGCCGATGGAAGTCTTCTCGGCGGTGCGCCTGGGGGTCAAGCCGGAGATCAACGCGGTGGCCAGCCTGATCCTGCTGGCGGTGTCGCTGGTGACTTTCCTGGTCTGGTACTTCGGCCGGCGCGCCGAGGAAGCCCGCAAGCGGGCGATCCAGCAAGCCATCGAAGAGAGCGCCGCCGACTCCTGGAAACAGCCGGACGTTCGTCGGCCGCAGCGGGCGGAAACCGCCTGACCGGCGTATCGCCCTGAAAAAACCTCGCGTAACTGACCAATGCCAGCCAGTTACGCGAGGTGATCCCCGTAGGAGCGAGGCTTGCTCGCGAGGGCCGTTAACGCTAGCGCGTGTTGACGGGATAAACGCAGCGCTCTGAAGTCCATCGCGGGCAAGCCTCGCTCCTACACGTTCCTTAGCCTGGCATTTCCTGTGCGATCAAGGTTTCAGGCTGTCATACGCCTCCAGGGTGCGCAGTGAGTAGATATAGGCCGCTGCGGCATTCAGCGAAATCGCGGTGGCCAGTGTCGTGGCCACTTCCTCGCGGTGGCGCCGGCCTTGATGGCGGCCTCGATCTGCGCTGCCAGTTTCAGGGCTCCAGGCCGGCTGCGTCGGGCCCTGTAGACGATCCCGCGGCCGACCTGGGCGGATCCATTACTGGGCGACGCGCGCCGGCAGCAACTTCAGGGTGCTGCGGGTGTTGGCGGTGACTTCCTCTTCGCTGAAGTGCGCCTGCTGGTAAACCCCTTCGATGTAGGCCTCGGCCTGATCGTCATAGTGCTTGTCGAACAGCACACCGCTCTGGCCGACCGGGTTGATGGTCAGGCTATGGGCCGGGTCGGCGAAGTCGATGATGCGCCGGGTCGAAGGGCCGTAGACCACCGCCCAGGGCGCCGGGCCGATCTTGCTGGTGAGGTTGTTCGGTACCTCATGGCTGCCGGGGGCCTCCAGCGGCCCGACGTTGAACACGCGGTCCAGGGGCTTCTGCATGCCCAGCGGGTGGCCATGGGTCAGGGTGTGGGCACTGCCCCAGCGCCATTGCGCCGGGTTTGGTCCGAGGGTGCGCTTGAGGTGGTCGATGCTGGCGCGCCAGGCTTGTTTCACCGTATCGGCACGGCTTTCCCGCTGCGCTGTGGTGCGGTCGTCCCACCAGGGCGAGTCGGGGTCTGCCGCCAGGCGCGGCAGGGCGGCATCCACCACCCGGGCCTGGATCAGGGCGTCGAAATAGGCATCGCCGAGCTTTTCATGGAAGGTGGCGTTGGCCAGTTCGAACAGGAACTGGTTGAACAGGGTGGCGCTGGTGGATTCCAGCGGATAGTCGCCTTGCCATTGCGCCAGTTGCTCCACCAGCTTGAGTTCCTCGGGGGCTACGACCACTTCGCGCAGCACTGGCAGCAAAGGCGCCAACAAGCGCGGGCCGTAGGCGGTGGTGGTGCCCAGTTGCAGCTTCTGGGTGT
Source organism: Pseudomonas sp. KCJK8993 (assembly GCF_046230915.1). Taxonomy (NCBI): domain Bacteria; kingdom Pseudomonadati; phylum Pseudomonadota; class Gammaproteobacteria; order Pseudomonadales; family Pseudomonadaceae; genus Pseudomonas; species Pseudomonas sp. KCJK8993. The sequence goes on along the minus strand of NZ_JBJJLO010000009.1, from coordinate 65,215 downwards.
TCTCCAGGTCCCATTTCAGCGTCTTGTCGCTGAGCTGGCGATCCAGTTGCTGGCCTCGGTCGGGCAGGTTGTAGTAGCCGGGAATCTCCATGCCGGTGGGGGAGGTCGGCTGGAAGTTGGCCGAGACGATGTAGCCCCGGGCCGGGTTTTCTTCCTGGGGGTTGGCGCTGAAGGGGTAGAAGCCGTCCTTGTCCGCCAGGGCGGTGCTGCCATCGAGGATGAAGCTCGGCTTGGCTCCGGCCGGACGCTTGGGCAACAGGGCGGCGGCCCACCAGCCGATATCGCCTTTGGCATTGGCCCAGACGATGTTCAGTCCCGGCGCATGGACCTTGGCCGCGGCCGCCCGGACCTTGGGCAGGGTGTCGGCGCGATTGAGCTGGTAGAAGCCGTCGAGGATCGGGTTGGGCGTCTCCAGGAATCCCCACCACATGGCGATCGGGGCCTTGCCCACGGTGCTGCCGAGCATGTCGTTGATGATCGGGCCATGGGGCGACTGGCGCAGAGTCAGGGTCACCGGTGCCTGGCCCTTGACGGCGATCTGCTGCTCGCTGCTGATCAGGTCCACCCATTGGTCATGGAACCAGACCTGGTTGGGGTTCTGCGGGTTGACCTTCTCGGCGATCAGGTCCAGATCGTCGTTCTGGAACATGGTCAGGCTCCAGCCGAAGTCCAGGTTGTGACCCAGGAAGGCAAACGGCACCAGCGCCTGGTAGTGGCCGTAGAGCTCGAAGCCCGGGGCCGAGAGCTGGGCCTCGTACCACACCGATGGCAGCGAGTAGCGGATATGCGGGTCGCCGGCCAGCAGCGGGCGGCCGCTCTTGGTCCGGCTGCCGGACACGGCCCAGGCGTTGCTGCCTTCGAATTGCGGCAGGCCTGCGTCGGCCAGGGCCTGCTGGCTCAGGTGGCCGATTCGCGCCAGGTCCTGCCAGTCGATAGCGGCCAGGTGCGGCGTGACTGGGGTCTTGCCGTTGGCCAGGACGCCCTTGGGCTGCCACTCCAGGTCGAACACCTTCAGGTAGTCGTTGCCCAGTTGGTCGCGAATGTAGGTCATCAGCGGTTCGGTACGAAACGCCATGGCGAAGCTGTAGGCCATGAACCCGGCGACGCTGACGGTGTCTTCGGCGGTGAAGGGCCGCTTCTGGATGCCCAGGATGTCGAACTCCATGGGCCGTGGGTGGCTGTCCTGATACTGGTTGATACCGTCCAGGTAGGCTTGCAGGGCTTGCCAGGCGGGAGACTGGCGGTCGAGCCCGGCCACGTAGCTGTCGGCCCGCTCGCGGATGCGCAGGCTGCGGAACAGCTTGTCGGTGTCCAGCAGCTTGGGCCCGAGAATCTCGGCCAGCTCGCCACGGGACAGGCGGCGCAGCACTTCCATCTGGAACAGCCGGTCCTGGGCATGCACGTAGCCCAGGGTGCGGTACAGGTCGGTTTCGTTCTCCGCGCGGATATGCGGTACGCCGCGCTCGTCGTAGCGCACCGTGGCCGAGCCCTGCAGGCCGCTGAGCTCCACCTGGCCCTGACGCACCGGCTGCTTGCTGTACAGGTAGCCGCCGAGGCCCACCAACAGGGCGAGGATCAACACGGCGACGATGGTGAGGCTGCGTTTCATGCGGGCTCCTTGCTGCGTTGTTATGTTCGGTGCCGCCCTGGTCGGGCAGCAGACATGTAGCACATCTGGCCTGCGGTGCGCAGGAGGCAGTCCTCGATTAGTCGCGAATGCCTTGCTCGGCGCCGTTGGCCCATGGGCAATAGCAGCCGACCGCCAGGGTATGGGTGGCGCTGACCGCGCGCTCTTCTTGCAAGGCCTGGAGGATGGGTTCGATGAAGCTGTTGCTGGAGTTGCAGGTCAAGCCTTCGCTATAGGGGCCGAAGTAGGCCAGCTTGCCGTTGCGGTCCCAGATCGCCACGGCGGGGCTGGCGGGAATCTGCTCGGCGCCGGGCAGGTGCTCCAGGGATTTGAGGCGCTCCAGGGTGACCGGCAACTGGCCGTGGCTGCCGGCCTTGCGCACCGAATAGAACTCCACGCCCCGTGGGCCGTAGGTTTCGATCAGTTCGGCCAGGTGCTGCTGGTTGCCGACGTTGCAAGGGCAGGCCGGGTCCCAGAAGTGCACCAGGCGGATCGCTCCCGGTCCGGCGAGTTCGGCGGGCAGTTGCAATGGATCGCCGGAGAACATCGCTGTGTGCTCGCTGAAGGCCCGCAGGTAGCGACCCTGGAACCAGTCGTAGGCACTCCACAGGACCACGGCGCAGATCAGGGCGAGCAGGCTAGCGAGCAGGGATGTGCGGTAGGGCTGGCGCATGGAGATAGGTCCTCGAAGGTCGCGTAGCTTGCCATGCTTGCCGCGACAGATGAATATCGCAGGCCCATAAAGCCCGTTTTGCTCTGGTGTCCCCGTTTTGCAAACCTCCCTGCCCATGACCTTCGACCCCGACCTCCTGCGTGCCAGCCTGCAACCCCTGGCGGCTGGCCAGCCGCTGTCGGCCCAGGGCCAGGCCTACCAGCGTTTCTACGGGCTGGATTTCGCCGACCGCGCCCGGGTGCCGCGCAGTCGCCTGGGGCGCTTCCAGGTGGATGGCTATGAGGTGGTCGCCCAGGCCTGGTGGCCGGAGCAAACCCGGGCGACGCTGTTCCTGTTCCATGGTTTCTACGATCACATGGGCTTGTACCGGCATGTAATCGAGTGGGCGCTGCAGCGCGACTTCGTGGTAATTTCCTGCGACCTGCCGGGGCATGGACTGTCCAGCGGCGAGCGCGCCAGCATCGACGATTTCGCGGTGTACCAGCGGGTATTGCAGGGTCTGTTCGAGCAGGCGCGGACCCTGGAATTGCCCCAGCCCTGGCACCTGTTCGGGCAGAGCACCGGCGGGGCGATCGTCATCGACCACCTGCTGCACCAGGGCGCCCAGAGCCCGGCCCAGGGCCAGGTGATCTTGCTCTCGCCGCTGGTGCGGCCACGGGCCTGGGGCTGGTCGTTGTTCAGCTACTACCTGTTGCGGCCCTTCGTCAGCGGCATTGCCCGGCGTTTCAGCGAGAACTCCAACGACCACGACTTCCTCGCCTTCCTCCAGGCCGACCCCTTGCAACCCCAGCGCCTGCCGACGGCCTGGGTCGGTGCGCTGGCGCACTGGATCAAGCGGCTGGAGGCGGCCCCGCGCAGCGACCGGCAGCCGGTGATCGTGCAGGGGCAGGCGGACATGACCGTGGATTGGCAGCACAACCTGCAAGTGATCCGCAGCAAGTTCAGCGCACCCGAGGTGCTGATGCTGCCGGAAGCGCGGCACCACCTGGCCAACGAGGTGCCGCTGTACCGCGACCAGTATTTCGCCTTCCTGACCCGGCACGTTTGAGTCCCGGGAGCGCGCCTGCCTCGCGGGCTCGGCAGGGGCAGGTGAGTAGCCGGGTCAGGGAGCCAGGCTGGAGGTGCTCTGGCCCACCGCCAGGCCGGCGCGGATCGCAGACAGGGCCGCCTGGTAATAGGCCTTGCCTTCGGCGGACTCGGCAAAAGTGGCGAACTCTTCCAGTTCCGTGTCGGACAGGTCCCGGTAGACGTACAGCAGGGTGTTGTTCAGGTCATTGCCGATCTGCTGCATCAGGCGCTGGCGCTGGCCATTGAGCATGCCCTGGGCCTGGCCGTTGCCCAGCAAGCCGGGAATCATCTGGCTCAGGCTGTCGGCGGCGACCCCGGCGATGGCCAGGCTGACTTCCGCGCCGGCTTCGCGGGCGGGCAGGGCCTGGGCCAGGTGGCCGATGATCAATTGGCGATTATCGCTGGCCTGCATCTTCGGCAAGCCCTGGGCATTCTTGGCCAGCTGGTCGCGGCGGGTGGCCAGTAGCTCGGCGGCGACGATCTTGCGGCCCAGGGGCGACTGGAAAAAGGCCAGGGCGGGAGCGGGGTCGGCCAGGTTCTGGCGCAGTTGCTCCTCGGCGCGGCGATCCACCGACTGGGGCGCGAAGCGCTGGTTGCTGTTTTCCACCAGGGCCTGGTAGACCGCTGGCGGCAGGCTGTTCTGGTAACGCTGCTGGGCGGCGTTGAGGGCATCGCTGAAATGCGCGCGCTGCTCTGCCCAACCGGCGACCTTGTACAACTGGTCGTGGCTGTCTGCCCAGGCAGGCAAGGTGCAGAACATCAACAGTGAGAAAAGCAAACGACGCATAAGGACTCCTGTCAGCAGGCGACTATTCTCCGGGGCAAGGCGGTGGTTGTCGAGAATTCGTATCAGATGAAGTCACGGTTCCAGGCGCGTTGGAAAAAAAGCTGAATCTGCCGCCCTGCGGCTCTGTCGGATTTATCTGCGGCTGGATACTATGCGCGCCATGCACATACCCTCTGATCATCCGCTGTTGTTGAGCATCGTCGACGACCTGGCCGCCCGTGGCTGGTCGCAGCAGGATCTTTTCCTGCCTGAGGCTCTGACCCTCGACCTGGCTGCCGAGTGCCGTAAACGCGCGGCCGAGGGCGAACTGGCTCCAGCGGCGGTCGGGCGCGGGCTCGCCCAGGAAATCCGCGAGGGTATCCGTGGCGACCATATCCAGTGGCTCGAACCCGGCCAGGCCGAGGCCAGCGACGCCTACCTGGCGCTCATGGACAGCCTGCGCGAAGCCTTGAACCGTGGCCTGTTCCTTGGCCTGGAGGATTTCGAGTGTCATTTCGCGATGTATCCGCCGGGTGCCTTCTACAAGCGCCATGTGGACCGCTTTCGCGACGATGACCGGCGCATGGTGTCGGCGGTGATCTACCTCAACTCGCAATGGCTGCCCGAGCATGGCGGGCAATTGCGCATGTACCTCGAGGACCAGGGGCAGCACGATGTCGACCCGCTCGGCGGCCGGCTGGTGGTGTTCCTCTCCGGCGAGCTGCCCCATGAGGTCCTGCCCGCGACCCGCGAGCGCCTGTCCCTGACCGGCTGGTTCCGGCGCCGTGGCAACGAGCCGTTCTGACGATGCACAAGATCCTGGTCAGCCGCTGCCTTTTGGGCCACCGCGTACGCTACGACGGCGGCGCCAGTGGTCCTTTCGATCAATTGGCGGCCTGGCAGCAGGAGGGGCGGGTGGTGGCCCTGTGCCCGGAAGTGGCTGGTGGCTTGCCGACACCGCGGGCCGCGGCGGAAATCCCGGGCGGCCAGGGCATCGATGTGCTGCAGGGGCGGGCGCCGGTGATGAGCACGGCCGGTGAAGACGTCAGCGCCGAGTTCCTCTGCGGGGCCCGGCAGGCTTTGGCCCTGGTGGAAAAGCATGGCATCCGTATTGCCGTGCTCAAGGCCAACAGCCCGTCTTGCGGCAACCTGTGGACCTATGACGGCACCTTCAGTGGGGTCAAGGTCCCGGGAGAGGGGGTCACCGCCGCCTTGCTCAAGCAGCACGGCGTGCAGGTCTTCAGCGAACTGCAACTGCTCGAGGCCGCCAGCGCCCTCGCTGCCTTGTCCTCGTAGCCGCTGTCGAGTTTCTGCGAGGCTGCGAAAAGGCCTGAAGAGCCTTACTGGGTGCTTTCCCGCCAACCTCTGGCGGCCATGAAGTCCCTGCGTCCTGCGCCGGCTACAGGTCAGGCTTATTGCTCGGCCTGGCCCTTGGGCGGCTTGCTGGCGTCCATGCCGAACCATTTCTCCGACAGGGCCATCAGCCGGCCATCTGCCTTGATCCGCTGCAAGGCGCTATCCAGGCTGGCGCGGAATGCCGGGTTGCCTTTCTGGAAGGGGATCGCCAGGCTGAGGGTCGGTCCCACCTTGGCGCCTTCCTTCACCGGCAGGCGGCTGTCGCGAATCGCATAGGGGATCAGCAGGCGGTCGCTGATGGCGGCGTCGATCTGCTTGTCCGCCACATCCTTGATCGGCTGCTGGGCATCGGCATAGCTACGCAGGTTGATGCCTTCGACGGTCCGCGCCTGGTCGACGAACTGGCTGCCCTGGGCCACGCCCAGGGCCCGGCCACGCAGGGATTGCAGGGAAAACAGCGGGCGCTGCTCTTCCTTGCGCACGATCAGTTGGGCGCTGGAGTAGCTGTAGGGCTCGCTGAAGTCGAAACGGTCCTTGAGCTCCGGTGTCACTGCTATGTGATTGATGGCCACGTCGAACCTTCCGCTCTCGACGCCGGGCAGCAACTCGTCGGTGTCGGTCACCACGAAGTCCGCGCGCACGTCCAGTTCGCTGGCCAGCAACTGCCCCAGCTCGACTTCGAAGCCGCTGAGCTTGCCGTCATCCTTGAAGTTGAAGGGTGGAGTATCGGCTTCAAGGGCGATACGCAGTTCCCCGCGGTCGTTGATGTCATCCATCAACTCGGCGTGGACGCAGGTGCTCGCCAGGGGCAGCAAAAGTATCAGGCCAGGCAAAAAACGCATGGTCACTCCTTGAATTCATGTGAGCGATGCGCTGTTCAGGCTCGCTTTGCTAAGGTGTTGAGTGCCTTCGACAACGAACAGCCACAAAGTTGTCATAACCGTAAAAGAATCGCGGAAAACTGGAGAAGATAATGAAAAAGTATATGTCTTGTGCGGCCCTGGCGGGTTTGTTGCTGGGAGCCTCGATGCTCGCCGGCGCGGCTGAAATTCCTCGTACGCAGGCCCCTGCCGGTGCCAAGGTGTCGATTGTTTCCCCGGCTGATGGAGCAACCGTGGACAAGACCTTCAAGGTGAAGTTCGGGGTCGAGGGCATCGCCCTGGCGCCAGCGGGCGACCAGACCGCCAACACTGGTCATCACCACCTGCTGATCGATGTCGACCAGCTACCGGCCGAGAACCTGCCGATTCCGATGGACGCCAACCACCTGCACTTCGGCAAGGCCCAGACCGAGACCGAAGTGACCCTGGCCCCGGGCAAGCACACCCTTCAGCTGGAACTGGGGGACAAGAACCACGTACCGTTCGACCCGGTGATCGTTTCGAAGAAAATCACAGTGACCGTGAAATAAGCGTAAACGCCGTACAAAAAAGGGAGCCCATCAAGGCTCCCTTTTTTGTACGGCTAGCTACAAGGCTGCAGCTACAAACCAGGGCGGGCCCTTGCTTGCAGCTTGAGACTTGCCGCTTGAAGCTTCTGTTAGAACAGCACGCGGCAGCGGATAGTGCCGTTGATGTGCTGCAGCTTCTCTTGCGCCAGGTCCGAGTACTCGGCGTCGACGTCGATCACCACGTAGCCGACCTTTTCGTTGGTCTGCAGGAACTGGCCGGAGATGTTGATGCCATTTTCCGCGAAGACTTTGTTGATCTCGCTCATCACGCCCGGGATGTTCTCGTGGATGTGCAACAGGCGATGCTTGCCAGGGTGGGCAGGCAGGGCCACTTCCGGGAAGTTGACCGAGGACACCGAGGTGCCGTTGTCGCTGTACTTGACCAGTTTCTCGGCCACTTCCAGGCCGATGTTGGCCTGGGCCTCGGCGGTGGAACCACCGATGTGCGGGGTCAGGATCACGTTGTCCAGGCCACGCAGCGGGCTTTCGAACTCTTCGTCGTTGGAGCGTGGCTCGACCGGGAATACGTCGATGGCCGCGCCGATCAGGTGCTTGTCCTTGATCGCGTCCGCCAGGGCGTCCAGCTCGACCACGGTGCCGCGCGCGGCGTTGATCAGGATGCCGCCCTTCTTGATGGCGCGGATTTCCTTCTCGCCGATCATCCACTGGGTGGCCGCGGTTTCCGGCACGTGCAGGGTGACGATGTCGGACATGCCCAGCAGCTCGTGCAGGTTGCCCACCTGGGTCGCGTTGCCCAGTGGCAGCTTGGTCACGGTGTCATAGAAGAACACCTGCATGCCCAGGCCCTCGGCCAGGACCGACAGTTGGGTGCCAATGGAGCCATAACCGACGATGCCCAGCTTCTTGCCACGGATCTCGAAGGAGTTGGCTGCGCTCTTGATCCAGCCGCCACGGTGGCAGGAGGCGTTTTTCTCGGGGATACCGCGCAACAGCAGGATGGCCTCGGCCAGTACCAGCTCGGCGACCGAGCGGGTGTTGGAGTAAGGCGCGTTGAACACCGCGATGCCGCGCTCGCGGGCCGCGGACAGGTCAACCTGGTTGGTGCCGATGCAGAAGCAACCCACCGCGACCAGTTTCTTGGCGTGGTCGAAGATCTCCTCGGTCAGCTGGGTGCGGGAACGAATGCCGATGAAATGCGCATCGGCGATCTTTTCCTTGAGCTGGGCTTCGGGCAGAGAACTGGTGAGGTACTCGATGTTGGTGTAGCCGGCGGCCTTGAGCACGTCGACAGCGGATTGGTGGACGCCTTCGAGGAGAAGGAACTTGATCTTGCTCTTATCGAGAGAAGTCTTGCTCATCTGCGTAAACCTGTGTCCCGGAGAAAATTGGCAGGGAAGTGGACAGCTTGAGCTGACCTGGGCGGCGCGCGGCCGACACCGCAGAAGGCCCTTGGGCACTCTTCTGCGGGGGCGGTATGCTAGCATACGCGCCCCGCTAAACACTCATTCCTGCGACGTGAAGCGTTCTCAGGATGACCATGAATTGTTCGAGAGTTCTGTCGATGACCAATCCTGCCCTGATTGATGAGCTGAAGACCCTGGTTGAGCCCGGCAAGGTGCTGACCGACGCTGACTCGCTGAATGCCTACGGCAAGGATTGGACCAAGCACTTCGCCCCCGCGCCGACCGCCATCGTGTTCCCCAAGACCATCGAACAGGTCCAGGCCATCGTCCGCTGGGCCAACCAGCACAAGGTGGCGCTGGTGCCTTCAGGCGGTCGCACCGGGCTTTCGGCGGCAGCGGTAGCGGCCAACGGCGAGGTGGTGGTGGCCTTCGACTACATGAACCAGATTCTCGACCTGAACCTGACCGACCGCACCGCGGTGTGCCAGCCAGGCGTGGTCACCGAGCAACTGCAGAACCTGGCGGAAGAAAACGGCCTGTACTATCCGGTGGACTTCGCTTCGGCAGGCTCCAGCCAGATTGGCGGTAACATCGGCACCAATGCCGGCGGGATCAAGGTCATTCGCTACGGCATGACCCGTAATTGGGTGGCTGGCATGAAGGTGGTCACCGGCAAGGGCGACCTGCTGGAGCTGAACCGCGACCTGATCAAGAACGCCACCGGCTACGACCTGCGCCAGCTGTTCATCGGTGCCGAGGGCACCCTGGGTTTCGTGGTCGAGGCCACCATGCGCCTGGACCGGGCGCCGAAGAATCTCACTGCCATGGTCCTGGGCACGCCTGATTTCGACTCGATCATGCCGGTGCTGCATGCATTCCAGGGCAAGGTCGACCTGACGGCTTTCGAATTCTTCTCCGACAAGGCGCTGGCCAAGGTCCTGGCCCGCGGCGACGTACCGGCGCCATTCGAATCGCAATGCCCGTTCTATGCCCTGCTGGAGTTCGAGGCCACCACCGAGGAAGTGGCCAACCACGCCCTGGAAACCTTCGAGCATTGCGTCGAGCAGGGCTGGGTCCTGGATGGCGTGATGAGCCAGAGCGAAACCCAGCTGCAGAACCTGTGGAAGCTGCGTGAGTACATCTCCGAGACCATCTCCCACTGGACGCCCTACAAGAACGACATCTCGGTCACCGTATCGAAGGTGCCGGCATTCCTCCAGGAAATCGACGCCATCGTCGGCAAGCACTACCCGGATTTCGAGATCGTCTGGTTCGGCCACATCGGCGACGGCAACCTGCACCTGAACATCCTCAAGCCGGAAAACCTGAGCAAGGACGAGTTCTTCGCCAAGTGCGCCACGGTCAACAAGTGGGTGTTCGAAACCGTCGAGAAGCACAATGGTTCGATTTCCGCCGAGCACGGCGTGGGCATGACCAAGCGCGACTACCTGACCTACAGCCGCTCGCCGGTGGAAATCGAGTACATGAAGGCCGTCAAGGCGGTCTTCGACCCGAACGGCATCATGAACCCGGGCAAGATCTTCGCTGCTTGAGTCCGGGCAGCCCTGAACACGCGTACGAACAGGAGTCGGTAATGAGCTATCAGCACCAGTATGTCGACGGTACCCGGATTCATTTTCCCCTGGGCAAGGTGGTATGCATCGGTCGCAACTACGCCGAGCACGCCAGGGAGCTGGACAACCCGGTTCCCACCGAGCCGCTGCTGTTCATCAAGCCGGGCAGCTGTGTCGTGCCCCTGGAAGACGGTTTTGCCATTCCCACCGAGCGTGGTTCGGTGCATTACGAGGCCGAGATCGCGGTGTTGATCGGCAAGCCGCTGTCCCCCAAGCCCAGTCGCGAAGAAGTGCTGGATGCCATCTCCGGTTTCGCCCCGGCCCTGGACCTGACCCTGCGCGACAAGCAGGCCGAGCTCAAGGCCAAGGGCCTGTCCTGGGAAATCGCCAAGTCGTTCGACGGCGCCGCGGTAATCGCGCCTTTCGTGGTAGGCAGCACCTTCGCCGACCTGACCGACATCGGCATTCGCCTGACCATCAATGGCGAGGTACGCCAGGATGGCAACAGCAGCATCATGCTCAATCCTATCGTGCCGATGATCCAGTACATGGCCGGCTGCTTTTCGTTGCAGGCCGGCGATGTGATCCTCACGGGTACTCCGGTGGGTGTCGGTCCGCTGAATGTCGGTGACGAGCTGGTGCTGGAATTGCCGGGCGCCAGCCGCTTCACCAGCACTGTCCGTTGATCGGAAACTTTCTGCGAGGCACCGAAAAGCCGGACATCTCGCAGAAAGCCTTCCGCGCTTTTACCGTTTTTTCACATTTCACCCGGATAATCCTGCAGTTTATGGTTCGCAGCGTTCAAATTCGCGTGCTATTACCTAAGGCCGAGCTTCTGGAATCTGTGAAATGGATGCCCAACCTCTGACCAAATCCAATGTCCCTCGCCGTCTGCGACTGCGCATGCGCTGGTATTCCTGGCTGCTGCTGGCCGGGGTGATCAGCTATGGTCTGGCCAGCATCATGCACTGGGACGATCGCGGCGTGCTCTGGTTGCAGGAAGGCTTCGTCACTCCTGCAGAGCGCAGTGCCAGTATCTGGTTGCCGGCCTATCGGGCGGTGATCGATGCCAAGTTGCTGCCTGGCCTGGAGCGCGACGAAGCTTCCGATCTTTCGTACAACCCCAGGACCAAGACGTTGTTCTCGGTGATGGGCAAGCATCCTTTCCTGGTGGAGCTGAGCCTGCAGGGCGATGTCCTGCGCAAGATCCCGCTGGTGGGCTGGAGCAATCCGGAAGGCGTGGCGGTCATGGAGGATGGCTTGATGGCCATCGTCGACGAGCGCGAACATTCGTTGGTGATCGTCAAGGTCGATGGCTCCACCAGCCAGTTGAACATCGCCGATTTCCCCAAGTACGACCTGGGCCCTTCGGAAGACCAGAACAAGGCTTTCGAAGCCGTGGCCTGGGATCCGCGCAAGCAGCAGTTGCTGCTGGGCGAGGAACGGCCACCAGCGTTGTTCACCTGGAGCAGCGACGGTCGTGTGCTCAAGGGCGACAAGCAAAGGCTGCCCAGCGACGAGCTCGACCTGCGCAACCTGTCGGCCCTGGGTATCGATCCGCGTACCGGCCACACCCTGGTGCTGTCGGCCGAGTCGCACTTGCTGCTGGAGCTGGACGAGCAGGGTGAGCAAGTCAGCTTCATGACCCTGCTCGGTGGTTTCAACGGCCTGAAGAACACCATCCCCCGCGCCGAAGGCGTAGCCATGGACGAGGCGGGCAACCTGTACATGGTCAGCGAGTCCAACCTGTTCTACCGCTTCGAGAAGCGCTGAACACCGGTCCCAGGCGTTGTCCGGGGCCTGCCGATTAAGCTTGAATTCAGGCGCCGGTGATATTCATGTGGCCGTCCTGTATTCGAGCTTGCCTGCCATGTATCGCCTGAGTCGTCTCCATCCCCTCTACCTGCTCCTTGGTCTTGTAGTCATGTTGCTGGCGGCATTCGCCCACAACCATCGGCTGTGGCAGCGCGCCTGGTTCGATTGGCAGGCCTACTGGCAAGCGGGTGATCCGCATTCGCTGGGTCTGGGCGATTACCGAATGGTGCGCGAGGCCCAGCCCATCGAGGGCCTGGACGATGTCTCGGCGCTGACCTACGACCCGTTGCGCAAAAGCCTGTTCACCGTGACCAACAAGCAACCGGAGCTGATCGAGCTGTCCCTGGACGGGCAGGTACTGCGGCGTATCGCCCTGGTGGGGTTCGCCGATCCCGAGGCGGTGGAGTTCATCAGTGCCGGGACCTATGTGATCAGCGACGAGCGCCAGCAGCGGTTGATCAAGATCCATCTGCAGGACGACACCCAGGTAGTAGATGCGGCGCAGTCCGAGCAGGTGACCCTCGGTGTGCACCTGAGCGGCAACAAGGGGTTCGAGGGCTTGGCCTACGACTCCCGGGGCAAGCGCCTGTTCGTCGCCAAGGAGCGCGATCCGATGCTGATCTACGAGGTGCAGGGGTTTCCCGACAGCGAGCCGGACACGCCCTATGGCATGCACGTGGTGAACAACCCCAAGCGGGATGCCGCGCTGTTCGTGCGTGATCTTTCCAGCCTGCAATACGATGAGCGCAGCGGCCATCTGCTGGCGTTGTCGGATGAGTCGCGACTGGTGCTGGAGCTGGATGCCCAGGGGCGCCCCCTGAGCACCCTGGCGCTGGGCAAGGGCCGCCAGGGCCTGGACCGGGCGGTGCCCCAGGCCGAGGGTATCGCCATGGACGATGAAGGCACGTTGTACCTGGTCAGCGAACCGAACCTGTTCTACGTCTTCAAGAAACCCGCGCGCTAGCCCGGGCGTTGCCGGGATTGGCTCGCCACAGCGGCCAATCCGGCAGGGGGAGCGTGATCAGGCCTTGAGGGTCTGCACGCCTTCGGCGGTGCCCAGCAGCAGCACGTCGGCGGGACGCGCGGCGAACAGGCCGTTGGTGACCACGCCGACGATGGCGTTGATCTGGCTTTCCAGCTCCACCGGGTTGCTGATCTGCATGTTGTGCACGTCGAGGATGATGTTGCCGTTGTCGGTGATCACGCCTTCACGGTACACCGGATCGCCGCCCAGCTTCACCAGCTCGCGAGCCACGTGGCTGCGGGCCATCGGGATGACTTCCACCGGCAGCGGGAAGGCGCCCAGCACCGAGACCAGCTTGCTGGCGTCGGCGATGCAGATGAAGGTCTTGGCCACGGCCGCGACGATCTTCTCGCGGGTCAGGGCCGCGCCGCCGCCCTTGATCAGGTTCAGGTGCGCATCGCTTTCGTCGGCGCCGTCGATGTAGAACTCCAGCTCGCTGACGGTGTTGAGCTCATACACCGGGATGCCGTGGCCCTTGAGGCGCGCGGCGGTGGCTTCGGAACTGGCCACGGCGCCATCGAAGGCGCCCTTGTGCCGGGCCAGGGCGTCGATGAAGCAGTTGGCGGTGGAGCCGGTGCCGACCCCGACGATGCTCTTGTCGTCGAGTTTCGGCAGGATGAGGTCGACGGCGGCCTGGGCGACGGCCTGTTTGAGTTGATCCTGGGTCATGCGGGCTCCGAAGCGGGCAGGGGGGCACAAAGCCCGGCATTATAGGCGTCGGCGCCGGCCAGGTCATTGCCCGTCTGGCCACTCGCCCGGCGGCGCTGCCCACAGGGCCCGCAGGCAGGCTAAAACCTCTGGATTCGTGTGGTCGCCCGGGCAAACGCTGGGTTAGACTCCTTGGCCCTGCCCAACCCGCTCAGTGATGCTTTCCGATGCTCGAACAGTACGTAAAGAAGATCCTCACCTCGCGCGTTTATGACGTTGCCGTGGAAACCCCATTGCAGACCGCCCGCCAGCTCTCCGAGCGGCTGGGCAACCAGGTCTGGCTCAAGCGCGAAGACTTGCAGCCGGTGTTCTCGTTCAAGATCCGTGGCGCCTACAACAAGCTGACCCAGCTCACCGACGCCGAGCGCGCCCGTGGCGTGGTCACTGCATCGGCGGGCAACCATGCCCAGGGCCTGGCCCTGGCCGCCAAGGTGCTGGGGGTCAAGGCCACCATCGTGATGCCCAAGACCACTCCCGAGATCAAGGTCGAAGGCGTGCGTTCCCGTGGCGGCAAGGTGGTGCTGCACGGCGATACCTTCCCCGAGGCGCTGGCCTATTCGCTGAAGCTGGTGGATGAGAAGGGCTACGTCTACATCCATCCTTATGACGATCCCCACACCATTGCCGGGCAGGGCACGGTGGCGATGGAGATCCTGCGCCAGCATCCCGGCCCGCTGGATGCGATCTTCGTACCGGTCGGTGGCGGCGGCCTGATCGCCGGCATCGCCGCATACGTGAAATACCTGCGCCCGGAGGTCCGGGTCATCGGTGTCGAGCCGGACGATTCCAACTGCCTGCAAATGGCCATGGCCGCCGGCGAGCGGGTGGTGTTGCCGAGCGTGGGCATCTTCGCCGACGGCGTGGCCGTGGCGCAGATCGGCCAGCATACCTTCGATATCTGCAAGGACCATGTCGACGAGGTCATCACGGTCAGCACCGACGAGATCTGTGCGGCAATCAAGGATATCTACGACGATACCCGCTCGATCACCGAACCTGCCGGGGCCCTTGGGGTGGCAGGGATCAAGAAGTACGTCGAGCAGTGTGGCATCACCGGGCAGACCCTGGTGGCCATCGATTCCGGCGCCAACGTCAACTTCGACCGCCTGCGCCACGTGGCCGAGCGCGCCGAGCTGGGTGAGGGCCGCGAAGCCATCATCGCCGTGACCATTCCCGAGCAGCCCGGTAGCTTCAAGGCGTTCTGCGAGGCGGTGGGCAAGCGCCAGATCACCGAATTCAACTACCGCTACAACACCGGCAGCGAGGCGCATATCTTCGTTGGCGTGCAGACCCACCCGGAAAGCGATCCGCGCAGTGCCCTGATCGCCAACCTGAGCGAGCAGGGCTTCCCGGTGATCGACCTGACCGACAACGAGCTGGCCAAGCTGCATATTCGCTACATGGTCGGCGGCCGGGCGGAGAAGGTCAGCGACGAGCTGGTGCTGCGCTTCGAGTTCCCGGAGCGTCCGGGCGCCTTGTTCAACTTCCTCAACAAGCTGGGCGGACGCTGGAACATCTCCATGTTCCACTACCGCAACCACGGCGCGGCGGACGGGCGAGTGGTCGCCGGCCTGCAAGTGCCGGCCGAGGAGCGCCACCTGGTGCCGGCGGCCCTGGAGCAGATCGGATATCCGTACTGGGACGAAAGCGACAATCCGGCCTACCAGCTGTTCCTGGGCTGAGCGGCTACGCTGAGGATCGAGGCCTTAAGGACGCGAGAATATGGAAACGCTGACCACGCTCAAGACACTTCATATACTGGCCACGGTGCTGCTGCTGGGCAGCGCGCTGGGCCTGGCGATCTGGGTCTGGCGCCTGCGTCGCCAGGGTGACGCGACCGTCTATAGCCGGGTGCTGCACCGTCCGGGCCTGTTCGGCTGGCTGCTGCTGGCCCTGGGCCTGGTGACCCTGCCGGTCACCGGCTGGTGGCTGGTGCACCTGGTGGGCTGGCCGCTGGGGCAGACCTGGGTCCTGGGCTCCAGCGTGCTCTACACCCTGGGCGCGCTGGCCTGGCTATGGCTGATGGTGCGCCTTAATCGGCTGCGCGTGGCCAAGGCCGCCAGTGGTCTGGCCTTTACCCTGGTCCTGGCGGTCTTCAGTGCCCTGTGCTTCGTCACCATTGCCGGCCTCATGGGGGCCAAGCCGGTCTGACCCGGCTTTAAGGATTGCCATGAAGGTCGTTCTGGTGGGGGCCACGGGGTTCGTCGGCCGTCATCTGCTGGCAGCGTTGCACGCCGCCGGCCATCAATTGATCGCTACCAGTCGCCAGCCACAACCTCGGGGTTTGCCCGGGGTGCAGTGGCTGCAACTGGACCTGGATCGCCTCGGTCGCGAGCCCGGTTCGTTCGAGCTGCCGGCGGATACCGACCTGCTGATCAATGCCGCCGGGCTGCTGAGCAATGATCCCCAGGCCCTGAGCCTGACCCAGGACTTGGGCACGCGGGCACTGTTCGACCTGGCTGCGGCCCGCGGCGCCCGGGTGCTGCAGATTTCCGCGTTGGGCGCCGGCAGCCAGCCCCGGGTGCCGTTCCTGGCGAGCAAGGCCATGGCGGACGATTATCTGCTGGGCCTTAATATTCCGGCGGTAGTGCTGCGCCCGTCATTGGTGCTCGGTGCCGGGGGCGCCAGCAGTGGCTGGCTGGCGCGATTGTCGCCCTGGCCGCTGATTCCGCTGCTGTCCGCCCAGGCGCGGATGCAGCCCCTGCATGTGGATGACTTGAGCGCCGCGGTGCTGGCGCTGCTGCGGCACTGGCCGCAAGAGTCCATGGTCTTGCCGCTGGTCGGCCCGGAGCGGATGACCATGGGGCAATTGCTCGATCGCCTGCGGGCAGCCCAGGGCTGGGCGCCAGCTCGTTACCTGCAACTGCCGGGGCCGTTCCTGGGCCTGGCCGCGCTGCTGGGCGAGCGCCTGGGTTGGCGGGCCTTGAGCCGGCAAAGCCTGAGCATGGCCCGGCAAGACAACCTGGCCGACCCCGAGGCGCTGGCATCGGTCTGTGGTTATCACGCCGCGCCGTTGGCGACGCGCCTGCAAGACTGGCCCCAGGCCGGGCAGACCACCCAGTGGGTGCTGCGGCCGTTGTTATTGGCAGTGATGGTGCTGATCTGGCTCGGCACGGCGGTGGTGTGCGTCGGTCCCGGCTACGACTGGGGCCTGCGGATCATGGCCGAGGCCGGGGTACAGGGCGCCTGGGCGGTGCTGGCAGTGATCGGCGGTTCGCTCTGCGACGCAGCACTGGGCGTCGGCCTGCTGCTACGGCGCTGGCGCCGGCGGGCCATGCAGGCGCAGTTGCTGCTGATGCTCGGCTACACGCTGATCATCAGCCTGATCCTGCCGCATTTCTGGTTTGACCCTTATGCCGCCGTCGCCAAGAACCTGGTGCTGATGGTGGCGACCCTTTGGCTGTTGTGGACCGAACCTCGTCGATGAGCGCTTACCTGCTGCTGAAAACCCTGCATATCCTGTCTTCCACCGTGCTCTTCGGCCTGGGTGCCGGGTCGGCCTACTACGCCTTGCGGGCCTGGCGCAGTGGCCAGGTGCAGGTGATCGCCGTGACCTTCAGGCACCTGGTGTTCGCCGACTGGGCCTTCACCGCGACCACGGCGGTGTTCCAGCCGCTGAGCGGGCTGGGTTTGATCCACTTGGCGGGGTGGTCGATCCAGCAGTCCTGGCTGATGTGGAGCCTGGGGCTCTATGTCTTGGCGGGGGCGTGCTGGTTGCCGGTGGTCTGGCTGCAGATCCGGGTGCACAAGATGGCTGAACAAGCCTTGCGCGATGGGACGCCGATGCCGATGCGCGCCACTCTCTATATGCGCTGGTGGTTCGCCCTGGGCTGGCCGGCGTTCCTGGCCTTCATGGCGATCTTCTACCTGATGGTGGCCAAGCCGGCCTGACGACCATGAGCGGCCCCGGACCGTAGTGCGGCCCGGGGCGCCAGTTCAATCGCGCAGACTGATTACCTGCCAGCCGCGTTTCTGGGCTTCGGCGCGCAGGTTGGGATCAGGGTCGACAGCCACCGGAGTGGTCACCTGCTCCAGCAGCGGCAGGTCGTTCATCGAGTCACTGTAGAAATAGCTGTCTTGCAGGTCGTGGCCGGTTTCCTCCAGCCAGCGCTGCAGGCGGGTCACCTTGCCCTCGCGAAAGCACGGGACGTCGGTGCTGCGGCCGGTGTAGCGGCCGTCCTGCATCTCGCACTCGGTGGCGATCAGGGTTTCCACGCCCAGGCGCTCGGCGATCGGGGCGGTGACGAAGCGGTTGGTGGCGGTGATGATCACCAGCTTGTCGCCGGCTTCGCGGTGCCGGGCCAGCAGGGCCTGGGCCTTGGGCAGCAGGATCGGCTCGATGCAGTCGCGCATGTAGTCGCGGTGCCATTGGGCGAGCACGTCCATTTCGGTGCGGCCGAGGATTTCCAGGCAGAAGTTCAGGTAGGCGGCGTTGTCGAGCTTGCCAGCCAGGTAGTCCTGGTAGAACTCGTCGTTGCGGGTCTTGTAGGCCACTGGATCGAGGTGGCCCTTTTCGCACAGATAGTCGCCCCAGGCGTGATCGCTGTCGCCGCCCAGGAGGGTGTTGTCCAAGTCGAATAAAGCCAGACGCATTGCGGTTACTCACTGAAAAGTCTTGGAAAAGGTCCCCAGAATACGGTCTTTTCACAAGAGTGCACATAAGCTTGGCAGCCTCGTTGCTGCATTCCCAAGCTTTATGGAACAATGCGGCGACATGCGTTTGCGAGGTTGTAGCCGTGATCGACCCCGATGGTTTTCGCCCCAATGTCGGGATCATTCTGACGAATGATGCCGGCCAGGTGCTATGGGCTCGCCGTATCAATCAAGATGCCTGGCAGTTTCCCCAAGGCGGCATCAACCCCGACGAGACGCCGGAAGACGCTCTTTATCGCGAGTTGAACGAAGAAGTGGGCCTGGAGCGCGAAGATGTGCAAATTCTCGCCTGCACCCGCGGCTGGTTGCGCTATCGTTTGCCGCAGCGCCTGGTAAGGACCCACAGCCAACCGCTGTGCATCGGCCAAAAGCAGAAATGGTTTCTCTTGCGCCTGATCTCCAACGAGCAGCGGGTGCGGATGGACTTGACCGGTAAACCGGAATTCGATGGCTGGCGTTGGGTCAGTTATTGGTACCCGTTGGGCCAGGTGGTGACATTCAAGCGCGAAGTGTATCGCCGCGCTCTCAAAGAGCTTGCCCCGCGCCTTCTAGTGCGCGACTGACGACGGAGTTCGACCCCGAGCCATGCTCAATACGCTGCGCAAGATCGTCCAGGAAGTTAACTCCGCCAAGGATCTCAAGACGGCGTTGGGGATCATCGTCTTGCGTGTCAAAGAGGCCATGGGCAGCCAGGTCTGCTCGGTCTACCTGCTGGACCCGGAAACCAATCGTTTCGTGCTGATGGCCACCGAAGGCCTGAACAAGCGTTCCATCGGCAAGGTCAGCATGGCTCCCAACGAAGGCCTGGTGGGCCTGGTAGGCACCCGGGAAGAACCCCTGAACCTGGAAAACGCCGCCGATCACCCCCGCTACCGCTACTTCGCCGAGACCGGCGAGGAGCGCTACGCCTCCTTCCTCGGGGCGCCGATCATCCATCACCGGCGGGTGGTCGGGGTCCTGGTCATCCAGCAAAAGGAACGTCGCCAGTTCGACGAGGGCGAAGAAGCCTTCCTGGTGACCATGAGCGCCCAGCTGGCCGGGGTTATCGCCCATGCCGAGGCCACCGGTTCGATCCGTGGCCTGGGACGCCAGGGCAAGGGCATCCAGGAAGCCAAGTTCGTCGGTGTGCCGGGTTCTCCCGGCGCCGCGGTGGGCAGTGCGGTGGTGATGCTGCCGCCGGCCGACCTGGACGTGGTGCCGGACAAGCACATCATCGATATCGACGCCGAGCTGGCGTTGTTCAAGAGCGCCCTGGAAGGCGTGCGCGCCGACATGCGGGCGCTGTCGGAAAAACTCGCGACCCAGCTGCGCCCCGAAGAGCGGGCACTGTTCGACGTCTACCTGATGATGCTCGACGACGCGTCCCTGGGCAGCGAGGTCAAGGCGGTGATCCGCACCGGGCAGTGGGCCCAGGGCGCACTGCGCCAGGTGGTCAGCGATCACGTCAACCGTTTCGAACTGATGGACGACGCCTACCTGCGTGAGCGCGCTTCGGACGTCAAGGACCTGGGTCGGCGGCTCCTGGCCTACCTGCAGGAGGAGCGCCAGCAGACCCTGGTCTACCCCGACAACACCATCCTGGTCAGCGAAGAGCTGACCCCGGCCATGCTCGGCGAAGTGCCCGAAGGCAAGCTGGTGGGCCTGGTCTCGGTGCTGGGGTCGGGCAACTCCCACGTGGCGATCCTGGCCCGGGCCATGGGCATCCCGACGGTGATGGGCCTGGTCGACCTGCCGTACTCCAAGGTCGACGGCATCCAGATGATCGTCGACGGTTACCATGGCGAGGTCTACACCAACCCCAGCGATGTGCTGCGCAAGCAGTTCGCCGATGTGGTGGAAGAGGAACGGCAACTGGCCCAGGGCCTGGATGCGCTGCGCGACCAGCCGTGCGTGACCCCCGATGGCCACCGCATGCCGCTGTGGGTCAACACCGGCCTGCTGGCCGACGTGGCCCGGGCGCAGAAGCGTGGCGCCGAGGGCGTGGGCCTGTATCGCACCGAAGTGCCGTTCATGATCAACCAGCGCTTCCCCAGCGAGAAGGAACAGCTGGCGATCTACCGTGAACAACTGGCGGCGTTCCATCCGCAGCCGGTGACCATGCGCAGCCTGGACATCGGCGGCGATAAATCGCTGTCCTATTTCCCGATCAAGGAAGACAACCCGTTCCTGGGCTGGCGCGGCATCCGCGTGACCCTCGACCACCCGGAGATCTTCCTGGTGCAGGCCCGGGCCATGCTCAAGGCCAGCGAGGGCCTGAACAACCTGCGCATCCTGCTGCCGATGATCTCCGGCATCCACGAACTGGAAGAGGCACTGCACCTGATCCACCGGGCCTGGGGTGAGGTGCGCGACGAAGGAACCGACGTGCCGATGCCGCCGGTGGGGGTGATGGTCGAGATTCCCGCGGCGGTGTACCAGACCAAGGAACTGGCGCGCCAGGTGGACTTCCTGTCGGTGGGCTCCAACGACCTGACCCAGTACCTGCTGGCGGTGGACCGCAACAACCCGCGGGTGGCCGATCTCTACGACTACCTGCACCCGGCGGTGTTGCAAGCCCTGCAGACGGTGGTCCGTGACGCCCACGCCGAAGGCAAGCCGGTGAGTATCTGTGGCGAGATGGCCGGCGACCCGGCCGCCGCGGTGCTGCTGATGGCCATGGGCTTCGACAGCCTGTCGATGAACGCCACCAACCTGCCGAAGGTGAAGTGGATGCTGCGCCAGATCAGCATGACCAAGGCCAGGGAACTGCTGGACGAGATGATGACCATCGACAACCCGCAAGTTATCCACAGCTCGCTGCAGCTGGCGCTGAAGAAGCTCGGCCTGGCGCGGATGATCAACCCCGCGTCGAACAAGACCCTCTAATAGGCGAGCCGGTCCCCCTCGGGACCGGCCGCCGGCTGCACTCAAATCCTCAGTTCTATCTCTCCCAGGTGCCCGCCATAAGGGCCGAAACTGCGTTCGACCATATGCCGGGAACCGTCGGCGTGGACGATCAGCGCAGTGCTGGCGCGAGTGCCGTAGCTGGGGCTGGCGATGAAGACGCTCGACAGCAGGCTCTCGGTGGCCAGGCCCACGCCGGTGTCCGGCAAGTCGGCGAAAGGCGCGGTCTGCGGATCGCCCAACAGCGCCAGCAAGGCCTGGGGGTGCGGGTCGTGTAGCACTTCGCGGAGCGCTGCCTTGGCCTTGAGCAGCTTGGGCCAGGGGGTGTCCAGGCCGGCGTTGGACAGGCCATAGACACCGGCTTCCAGCTGGCGCGGCTGCGCATCCTGGGCGTTGTAGTGCCAGAGCTGGTCCGCGTTGCCCAGCAACAGGTTGAAGCCGGCATACTCCAGGGAGCGGCCCACTACGTCACGCAGGTATTCGTCCAGGTCGATGGTGCCGGCCAGGAAGCGCGCCACCAGCTCCCCGCGAGAGCGCCGTGCCGGAGGCTGGTGTGGGTTGCGGATATTGGTCAGGGCGGCGAAGCGCCCGCCAGCGCCGACCCCGAGCCAGGTGCCGCCGGCTTCAAGGTCGCGTCCGGCGTGGATCTGCGGCAATTCCGGCCATTGCGCCAGGGGCAGGCTGGGCCGGGCATAGAACTCGTCGCGGTTGGCCGCGACGATCAGTGGCTGGGCATGACCCGGCCGCCAGGCGAAGACAATCAAGCACATGAAGGTGGCCCCCTGTGTGTTTTTTGCCCACTTTACGCACAGAACCGGCGGGTATCCATCGTCAGCCGGTGGAGTCCCGGGCCGTGCATCCGTTACCATGCCGGACTCATTTTTGGATGCTCCCATGGAATTTCTGCTCTATCTGCTCTTGGGCGCCTGTGCGGGCGTACTGGCCGGGCTGTTCGGCGTCGGCGGCGGAATCATCATCGTTCCGGTGCTGGTGTTCAGCTTCACCCTGCAAGGCTTCGACGCTTCGGTGCTGACCCACCTGGCGGTGGGCACATCCCTGGCCAGCATCATCTTCACCTCCATCAACTCGGTCCGCGAACATCATCGCCGGGGCGCTGTGCGCTGGCCGATATTCGCCTGGATGACCCTGGGCATCCTCATGGGCGCCGGTTTCGGGGCGCTGACGGCGGAAGCGATTTCCGGCCCGCACCTGCAGAAGATCATCGGTGTGTTCGCTCTGGTGATCGCCATGCAAATGGCCCTGGAACTCAAGCCCAAGGCCAGCCGCGAGGTGCCCGGCAAGTTCGGCCTGACCGCCGCCGGCGGCGTGATCGGCTGGGCCTCGGCGATCTTCGGCATCGGCGGCGGCTCGCTGACGGTGCCGTTTCTCACCTGGCGCAGCGTGCCGATGCAGCAGGCGGTGGCCACATCCTCGGCCTGCGGTTTGCCCATCGCCCTGGCCAGTGCATTAAGTTTCATGATTCTGGGCTGGCATGATCCCCTGTTGCCGGCTCATAGTCTGGGCTTCGTCTATCTGCCTGCGTTGCTGGGCATCGCCCTGACCAGCATGGTGTTCGCCCGTATCGGCGCGCGCCTGGCCCACAAGTTGTCACCGCGACTGTTGAAGCGGATGTTCGCCGCGCTGCTGTTTTGCGTCGGGGTCAGCTTCCTGTTCTGAGTCGTGACGCAATCCTGGCTTAATCCTGGCGTGACAGTTTCGCCCGGAACCGAAGTCCCAACCCTTACGAGGAGTCGTAATGCTGCCTTACCCGCAGATTGATCCGGTGGCCGTGGCCATCGGTCCGCTGAAAATCCACTGGTACGGCCTGATGTACCTGATCGGCATCGGCGGCGCCTGGCTGCTGGCGTCGCGCCGGCTCAAGCGCTTCGACCCGACCTGGACCAAGGAAAAACTCTCGGACCTGGTGTTCTGGCTGTCCATGGGCGTGATCGTCGGCGGGCGCCTGGGCTACGTGCTGTTCTACGACCTCAGCGCCTACCTGGCCAACCCGACCCTGATCTTCGAAGTGTGGAAGGGCGGCATGTCGTTCCACGGCGGTTTCATCGGGGTGATGCTGGCGGCCTGGTGGTTCGGCAAGCGCAACGACAAGACCTTCTTCGAACTGATGGACTTCGTCGCACCCATGGTGCCGATCGGTCTGGGCGCCGGGCGTATCGGCAACTTCATCAATGCCGAGCTGTGGGGCAAGGCCACCGACCTGCCCTGGGCCATGGTGTTCCCGCCCTTCAGCGACCCGGCCCAGTTGCCGCGCCATCCATCGCAGCTCTACCAGTTCGCCCTGGAAGGCGTGGCGCTGTTCCTGATCCTCTGGCTGTTCTCGCGCAAGCCGCGCCCGACCATGGCGGTCTCCGGGATGTTTGCGCTGTTCTACGGGATCTTCCGCTTCATCGTCGAATTCGTGCGGGTGCCGGATGCCCAGCTGGGCTACCTGGCATGGAACTGGCTGACCATGGGTCAGATTCTGTGCGTACCGATGATCCTCGGTGGCCTCGGACTGATCTGGCTGGCTTATCATCGCGCTCCGGCCAAGAACGCCGCGCAATAAATTCGAATCCCGGGACGCAGCTCCCGGGTTCAAGGATGCAGGTAACTCATGAAGCAATATCTCGATCTGGTGGCCCACGTCATCAACAACGGCACCAAGCAGGCCAACCGCACGGGTGTGAACACCATCAGCTTCCCCGGGGCGATGCTGCGCTACGACCTCAAGGAAGGCTTCCCGGCCATCACCACGCGCAAGATGGCGTTCAAGTCGGCCATCGGCGAAATGGTCGGCTTCTTGCGCGGCGTCAACAACGCCGCCGAGTTCCGTGCCCTGGGCTGCAAGGTCTGGGACCAGAACGCCAACGAGAATGCCCAGTGGCTGGCCAATCCGTTTCGCCAGGGCGAGGACGACCTGGGCGAGATCTACGGTGTGCAGTGGCGCAAGTGGCCGGCCTACAAGCAGATCAAGGTCGCCAACCAGGCCGCCATCGAGCTGGCGCTGAGCCAGGGCTACCGGCAGATCGCCGCGGGCGAGGAAGAGGGCGAGGCCTACGTGGTGCTGTACAAGGCCATCGACCAGGTGCGCCAGTGCGTCGACACCATCATCAACGACCCGGGCAGCCGGCGGATCCTGTTCCACGGCTGGAACTGCGCGCAACTGGATGAAATGGCCCTGCCGCCATGCCACCTGCTGTACCAGTTCCATCCGAATGTCCAGACCCGGGAAATTTCCCTGACTCTCTACATCCGCTCCAACGACCTGGGCCTGGGCACGCCGTTCAACCTCACCGAAGGCGCGGCGCTGCTGAGCCTGATCGGGCGCCTGACCGGCTACACCCCACGTTGGTTCACCTATTTCATCGGCGATGCCCATGTCTACGAGAACCACCTGGACATGCTCAACGAACAGCTCAAGCGCAAGCCGTTCCCGATGCCCAAGCTGGTGATCTCCGACCGGGTGCCGGAGTTCGCCAAGACTGGCGTGTACCAGCCGCAGTGGCTGGAGCTGATCGAGCCGAGCGACTTCTCCCTGGAAGGCTACGAACACCATGCGCCGATGACCGCGCCCATGGCGGTCTGATCGTCCCCCGCGTCACCTGGGGTCGGACGCTGGATATCGCCTGGCCCTGCCGCTTTTCCCTGTTGTCTTTATCGAGCCTGCCCGGAATGTACTCCGGGCATCGCCGTGCCTGGTGGGCGACTATGCTCCTGGAAGCGGCGCTCTCTTTGCCTTCTGAACGTGAGCCACCGAATGGAAGAACTCAACCGCAGCCTGTTCCTGGCCATCAATGCCAGTGCCGAAGCATCGCTGCCCATGCGCGACCTGGCGCTGTTCATGGCGCAATGGCTGGTCCTGGCCGTGCCATTGCTGCTGTTGCTGTTCTGGGTCTTCGGCGACCGGCGCCAACGGATGATCGTCCTGCTGGCGACCTTGAGCATCATCCTGGCCCTGGCCAGCAACCTGCTGATTCGCGGCCTGTGGTTCCACCCGCGGCCGTTCATGCTGGAGCTGGGGCAGAACTTCCTGGCTCATGCACCCGGCGCGTCCTTTCCCAGCGACCACGCCAGCGGCATGTTCGCCATGGGCTTCGCGCTGTTGCTGGCGTCCCTGCGCAAGACCGGCCTGGTGATGCTGATCCTGGCATTGCTGGTGGGTTGGGCACGGGTCTACCTAGGGGTGCACTTCCCGTTCGACATCCTCGGCGGTTGCCTGGTGGGGTTGGGGAGTGCCTGGCTGGTGCGCCGCGGCATCGCCTGGCATCAGCTGGACCAGCGCCTGCTGGCGCTGTTGGAAGGGGCCTACCTGCGCTTGCTGCCGCGGCGCCACGGTTCCTGAGCGCCGGGCGCCTGGCGGGCAGGCTCAATGGCCGTGGCTGCGGCCAACGTGGGAAGGCTCGGTTTCGCTGGGCACCACCGAGCCGCTGACCTCCAGGCGCTGGAGGATGCCGCACGGCTCAAGGTCCGGCTCCTGCCCGCAGCGCTGGCGCAGGTCCAGCAGTTGTTCCTGCAGGGCCAGCAGGCCATCGATCCGCGCCTTGACGTGGTGGATGTGCTCATCGATCAGGGCGTTGACGCTGGCGCACTGGTCCTGGGGGCTGTCCCGCAGGTCCAGCAGGCTGCGGATCTCCTCGAGGGTCATGTCCAGGCTGCGGCAGTTGCGGATGAAGGTCAGCCGCTCGCCATGGGCCTGGGTGTAGAGACGGTAGTTGCCTTCACTGCGGGCCGGTTCCGGTAGCAGGCCCTCGCGCTCGTAATAACGGATGGTCTCGACCTGGCAGTCGGTGAGTTTCGCCAATTCGCCAATCTTCATCGCCGTCGTCTTCCATTGGGTGCTTGACCCTATAGTGGCTACAGGGTGTTCACTTGGCAACAAGCACCTTTTCATATGGAAGCGACCCGATGAGCGATTCTCTCCATAACCCGCGCAAGCCCGACGTCCAGCATGCCCATGCTGGCCACGATCACGATCACGATCACGATCACGATCACAGCCATGCCCCTGCCGCCGTGGGCAAGTTGCAACCGCTCAAGCCCCACGCGCATGCCAGCCATGGCGGTTCCTGCTGTGGCTCCGTGGCTGCCGCGCCATCCCGGGTGGTCCTGGGCGAGGCGTCGGCCGCGGGTGCGCGCTCGAGCAGCTTTCGCATCGAGGCCATGGATTGCCCCACCGAACAGACCCTGATCCAGAACAAGCTGGGCAAGCTGGCCGGCATCCAGGCCCTGGAGTTCAACCTGATCAACCGGGTGCTGGGCGTCACTCACGACTTGCCGAACACCGCGCCGATCGTCGAGGCCATCAAGTCCCTCGGAATGCATGCCGAACCCCTGGAGGCAGGGAGCGATAGCCAACCTGTCAGTGCGCAACCAGTGAAGAAGCCCTGGTGGCCCCTGGCGCTGTCCGGCGTCGGTGCGCTGGCCGCCGAAGTCATTCACTTCACCAGTGCCGGGCCGGATTGGCTGGTGGCGCTGGTGGCGCTGGTCTCGATCCTCAGCGGCGGGCTGGGCACCTACAAGAAGGGCTGGATCGCCCTGAAGAACCGCAACCTCAACATCAATGCGCTGATGAGCATCGCCGTGACCGGCGCGGTGCTGATCGGCCAGTGGCCAGAGGCGGCCATGGTGATGTTCCTGTTCACCGTGGCCGAGTTGATCGAGGCTCGCTCCCTGGACCGCGCGCGCAATGCCATCAGCGGCCTGATGCAGATGACTCCGGAGCAGGTCACGGTGCAGCAGAACGATGGCAGCTGGCGTGAACAAGAGGCGAAAAGCGTCGAGCTGGGGGCACTGGTACGGGTGCGTCCCGGTGAGCGCATCGGCCTGGATGGCGAGGTGACCAGCGGCAGTTCCACCATCGACCAGGCACCGATCACCGGTGAAAGCCTGCCGGTGGAAAAGACCGTGGGCGACAAGGTGTTCGCCGGCACCATCAACCAGGCCGGCGCCCTGGAGTACCGGGTCACCGCTGCGGCCAACAACTCGACCCTGGCGCGGATCATCCATGCCGTGGAACAGGCCCAGGGCGCACGGGCGCCGACCCAGCGCTTCGTCGACAGCTTCTCGAAGATCTATACCCCGGCGGTGTTCGCCTTCGCCCTGGCGGTGGCGCTGATTCCCCCGCTGTTCATGGGCGGCCTATGGTTCGACTGGATCTACCGCGCCCTGGTGCTGCTGGTGGTGGCTTGCCCATGCGCCCTGGTGATCTCGACCCCGGTGAGCATCGTCAGCGGCCTGGCCGCCGCGGCGCGCAAGGGCATCCTGGTCAAGGGCGGGGTCTATCTGGAAGGTGGCTACAAGCTGGATTACCTGGCCCTGGACAAGACCGGCACCATCACCCACGGCAAACCGGTGCAGACCGACTTCCTGCCCCTGGACCCGTTGGCCAACGACAGCGCCCCGGCCCTGGCCGCCAGCCTGGCTGGCCGTTCCGACCACCCGGTGTCCCTGGCCATCGCCCAGGCGGCTGTGGATAAACAGCTGGCCATGCACCCTGTGGATAACTTCGCGGCCCTGGCCGGCCGTGGCGTGCGCGGTGAAATCGGCGGCCAGTTGTACCACCTGGGCAACCACCGCCTGGTGGAGGAACTGGGCCTGTGCTCGCCCGCTTTGGAAGAAAAGCTCTTCGCCCTGGAGAAGCAAGGCAAGACCGTGGTCCTGCTGCTGGACAACAAGGGCCCGCTGGCGCTGTTCGCGGTGGCCGATACGGTCAAGGAGTCCAGCCGCGAGGCGATCCAGCAGTTGCACGGGCTGGGTATCAAGACCTTGATGCTCACCGGCGACAACCCCCACACCGCCAAGGCCATCGCCGCCCAGGTGGGGATCGACCAGGCCCGGGGCGACCTGTTGCCCACCGACAAGCTGCAAGCCATCGAGGACCTGTATGCCCAGGGTCACCGGGTGGGCATGGTGGGCGACGGCATCAACGATGCCCCGGCCCTGGCCCGGGCGGAGATCGGCTTCGCCATGGCGGCCGCCGGCACCGACACCGCCATCGAGACTGCGGATGTCGCGCTGATGGACGACGATCTGCGCAAGATCCCGGCCTTTATCCGCCTGTCGCGCCAGACCTCGGCGGTGCTCAAGCAAAATATCGCCCTGGCCCTGGTCATCAAGGCGATCTTTCTTGGGGTAACCTTTGCCGGGTTGGCCACCATGTGGATGGCCGTGTTCGCCGACATGGGGGTCAGCCTGTTGGTGGTGTTCAACGGTTTGCGCCTGCTGCGCAAATAGGCCCATGTAGCGGCAAGCGACCAGCAACTGAGATGAGAACCAGAGTGATGAACCCATACCCACCCGCTCCAGCTTGTGGCTTGGCGCTGCAATCTTGCTGCTGCGACAAGCCGCCATGCTGAGTGCCGAGCTGAAGGCCTTCTACATGGTCGCCCGCCTGGGCAGCATCACCCAGGCGGCGAAGAAACTCGGCCTCAGCCAGCCCACGGTGACCACCCAGGTCCGCAACCTGGAAAACCAGTACTCGGTGGAGCTGTTCTACCGCGGTGGCCGGCGCCTGAGCCTGAGCGACGAGGGCGCGCGCCTGCTGCCGATGGTCAAGGAGCTGTTGCAGAAGGAGGCCGACATCGAGTTCTTCCTGCGTAACAGCGGGCAGGTCCAGGGCACGTTGCGCATTGCCGCCACGGCGCCGTACTACATCCTCGACCTGGTGAAGACCTTCCGCCAGCACCTGCCCCAAGTGGAGGTGGCGGTGGAAATCGGCAACTCCCAGCAGGTGCTGGAGGCCCTGGAGGAATACCGCGTCGACGTGGCTGCATCCTCGCAATTGCTGGAGGACTCGCGGCTGGTGCGCCGGGTGCTGGGCAGCGATCCGCTGGTGCTGGCGGTGCATCGCAACCATCCGTTGGCGGCCCTGGAACACGTGCCGCTCAGCGCCCTGGCCGGCCATACCCTGCTGATGCGCGAGCCGGGCTCCACCACCCGCAGCCTCACTGAAGAGCTGCTCAAGAGCGCCAACGTCAGCTTTGGCCCGCTGCTGGAGATCGGCAGCCGTGAATCGATCCGCGAGGCGGTGCTGCGCAATATCGGCATCAGCATCATCGCCCGCCAGGAAGTGCCCCACGACCCGCAGCTCAAGGTGCTGACCATCGAACATGCGCCGCAGATCGCCGAATACCTGTACTGCCTCAAGGAGCGCAAGAACGCCCGCCTGCCGGCAGCCTTCCTCGGCCTGGCCCAGGAGATGGCCCCGGTTTCTCCCTGAACTCCAGGCTATATCAAAAGTTCATTCATCCTATTGCAGTTAGTTGCATGGGTTGTGGGTGCTTTTATGTGTCCAGAGCATCGGCTTACATGCTTTTAATTAGTCGTTATGGACTGTAAAGCTCGGCTAATAGTGAATTCTCATAATTCTCGAATACTAATCGCGCTTTATATCTGGCCGTCCGTCCGCTTGAGCCAGATGTATAAGAACCATGCACTAACGTTGCGCGTGGGGGTCACTGAACGCAACGAGGATGGAATCATGAAGAAGGACGAAACAGGTACGGCAAAAAAACCAGGGCGGTTGTCGGAGTCGCTCAAGAAGCTGGCGGACGACGGGCATACGGTGAAAATCGTCGGTTCGATCAAGAACGGCAAGTTGGAGATCGACCCTGAGTCACTGGCCGAGCTGAACAGGACGCACCCGCAGGCCAACTTGTCTTTCGTGGCGGTCAACGCTCCGTTCAGAACGTACTAGCCGATATATCCGAAGCATGACTATTGAACTCTGCACGCTGGAGTGATTGGGGTATGCCGGAGATATTCGCTGCCCCAATTCTTTCGACTGTTCATCGCGCAGACTTCGGTAGTTGCTGCTGGTTGATCTTTCCAGGTCCGGGTTGCCTGTAACAACGCCGTGCAACCCCTGGCTCTTGCTTCACTGCCACGCAAGAGGATGCGTCATGAGCGACATTGCCCATTCCACCCTTCAGGCACTGCGCCAACAGAATGTGCCGTTGCTGTTTCATTACGACGACCTGCTCTGTCATGCCTGCCAGAAAAGTCCGCCGTTGTTCGGTGAAACCACTTATGCCGATATCTACCATGAGGCCGCGTGCGATCCGCAATGGCTGGCGATCTCCCTGATTACCAATGCCGAGCGCGAAGGGGATGGCGCCACTCGCTTGTGGAGCCTGGCGGCCAGTACGCCCGACGCCGGGCTGGCCGCGCAGATACGCCAGCACGCCATCGATGAGTCCCACCATGCCCGGGCCTATGTACAGATGCTGGACATCGCCTTTCCCGGGGCGGTGGACCGCAAGCTCCACGCCCAGTTGCTGACGCTGTCTCCCGGCTATTCCCGGCAGCAAGCGCCGGTGGCGGTGCCCGGCTCGGCCTTTGCCCACCCCATTACCCTGGACGACCTGATCCAGATGAACATCGCCGAGATCCGTACTCGCGTGCATCACTTGATGCAGCGGCCGATCCTGCTGCAGTTCTGCCCGGTGGACAGCAGGCCCCGGCTGGCGCGGATCCTCGACCGCCTGCTGCTCGATGAAACCCGACATGTGGCCTACACCGCACGGCTCATCGAAGGATTCTGCATCCAGGGCGAGGCGGCGCAGGCCAAGGCGTTGATGCTCGAACGCATGGATGACTTCGATGCCATCACCCGCCATGAACTTGAGCAGCGGGTCTTCGAATGAGCGACTCCACCCCGGGATGAAGGACATGCGCCCTCCAGCGACGGTATCCCTGGCGACGGTCAGGCATTGGTGCCTGTGCAATGGCCTGGACAGGCAGGGCCTGCGCGCGATCTATCGGGAGGCCCACCTCATCTGCATGGCGCGCCTGTTGCACTACGTGTTTCTCGAGCATCTGTGCGATGAGCGAATAACCCACGCGGCAGGCGAGGGCGGCCTGCGCTTGTGCCTGGGGCTGGGGCTGGGGCCAAGGTTGCGGATGCAGTTGGTGGGCGATGCTCCACAGGTGTATTTCGAGTTGCTCACCAACCCCAGGCTGGACGACGCAGGCCGGTGCCGCGAGCTGGCCTGGTCCGGGCCCTTCTTGCGTGCCCTGGGCCAGGTGCTTGCAGGAACGCCCTATGGCAAGCACTTGCCGGCGTTGGCGCACGACTACCGCAACAGCTTCTGCAACCTGATCCTCAACCTGGCGCTGGGTCGGCGTGCCGGGCAACCCGGGTGTGCCATCGAGCCGGTGTGCCGGGGCCATGGCTATTACCCGTTTCCGGCGCTGCGGATCGGCCCCTGCATCCAGGACGTGGTGGATGTCTCGAACCTGTCGCCAGAGCCGGTCCCGCTGTTCCTGGTGAATGCCGCCGGTTTCAGGTTCCACTCCAGCGACTATGCGGACCCGCAGTCTTGCGCGCAGCATTGGGGCGGACCGGATATGGCCGGCCAGGAGGGCCTGCTGCCTGTCCATCCCTGGCAACTGCGACTGTCTCCGGTGGTCCGCGAACTCCTGCGCAGGGACCTGGTCTCCCTCGCGCCGACCCAGCTGCAAGTGGTGCCCCTGGCTTCCCAGCGCACGTGCCGGGTGCTGGCGACAGGGTACGACGTCAAGCTGGCGCTGGATGCCACCCTGACCGGGGAGCGCCGCTTGCTGTACCGCCTCAACAGCTACAACGCACCCTTCGTTTCCAGCATCGTCCGTGAAATCCACCGGCGCAGCGAGATCGCCAGCATCGGCTTCCAATACGACGTCGCCTCCCTGTGCTGGGACGATGCCCTGGTCAGCGAACACCTGAGCGCCATCGTCAGGGGGCCTTGCCTGGCAGGAGCTGGCGAGGTGGTGGTACCGGCCCTGAACCTCTGGAGCCCGACCGGACAGGCCGCGGCCCTGCTGAAGCTGGACAGCCACCGCGACCGCCTCGATAGCTTCCGGCGCTACGCCGAGGTGCTGATGACCGGCCCGTTGCAGCTTTGCGTGCAATGGGGCATCTGCCTCGAACCGCATATGCAGAACAGCTACCTCGTCCTGCGCGGTGGCAAGCCGGTGCGGCTGTTACTGCGTGACCTGGACAACACGATCATGGACCCGGCCCGGGTGCGCCCCATCTGTCAGGAGCTGCGTGTACCGCTGGCGCCCGATACCTGGGCCCACATGCCGGATGTCCCGATTGGCCAGGGGCGGCTGGTCCACGCCATGCTGCATGGGCACCTGTACCTGGTCATGCACTGGCTGATCAAGCACCGGGGCATGGCGCTGGCCGAGCTGGAGCCGTGCCTGGAACAGCACTGGCAAGGATTGGCTGCCCGATTGCGCAGCACCTCGGACCAGGGCGAGCTGCGGCGGCTACGGACCATGGTGGGCTCCACCAAGCACTCCCTGAGCATGCGCCTGGAGCAATCCTCGAACATGAGGTTCTGAGTCGGGGTCGAGCACCAACCCAAATCTGCCAATACCTCTATCGGCAAGTTTTACCTGATTGCCATCAGACCTACGCATTCGCTCCCTAGGATGGCCTGCATCTGCCAGATGAGGTCCGTCCATGAACAACTCCCCCGCAACCGCCCTGAGCAACCCTGGCGCGCCGATGAAGGTGCGCGGCATCCAGAAGCGCTTCGGTGCCTTCACCGCCCTGGACAACGTGTCCCTGGACGTGGCTGCCGGCGAGCTGGTGTGCCTGCTGGGGCCGTCGGGCTGCGGCAAGACCACCTTGTTGCGCTGCATCGCCGGCCTGGAGCGCCAGGATGCGGGCGAGTTGTACCTAGGCCAGCGTGACGTCTCGAACCTGGCGCCGCAGGCCCGGGACTACGGCATCCTGTTCCAGTCCTATGCACTGTTCCCCAACCTCACGGTGGAGGCCAACATCGCCTATGGCCTGGCCGGCAGTGGCCGTGACGAAGCCCGCCAGCGCGTGGCGCAGATGCTCGAACTGGTGGGCCTGGCCGGCAGCGAGAAGAAATACCCCGGCCAGTTGTCCGGCGGCCAGCAGCAGCGGGTGGCCCTGGCTCGGGCCCTGGCCCCTTCGCCGTCGCTGTTGTTGCTGGACGAGCCGATGTCGGCCCTCGACGCCCGTGTGCGCGAGCACCTGTGCACCGAGCTGCGCCAGCTGCAGCGGCGCCTGGGCATCACCACCCTGATGGTGACCCACAACCAGGACGAGGCCATGTTGATGGCCGACCGCATCGCTGTGATGAACAACGGCAAGGTCGAGCAGTACGCCACGCCCCAGGAAATCTACGATCGTCCGGCCACGCCGTTCGTCGCCGAGTTCGTCGGCCAGGGCAACTGGCTGCCCTTCAGCCGCAGCAGCGACAGCCATGCCCAGGTCGGCGGGATGAACCTGCGCCTGGCCGACGACTCGGCCAAGGCCGCCTCGGGGCGCCTGTTCTGCCGTCCGGAGGCCATCAGCGTGAACCCGCCGGTGCATGAGGAAAACCTGTTCCCGGCCAAGGTCCGCGAGATCACCTTCCTCGGCAACCGCTGCCGCATGAGTTTCGAACTCGACCAGTTGCCGGGGCATCCGCTGCTGGCGGAGCTGGCACCGGAGGCCATGCCGCGCCTGGGAGCCCAGGACATCTGGGTGGCCCTGCCACCGCGCAGCCTGCAGGTGTTTGCCTGAGATGGCCGTCGAAATGTCCCTGCCGCTACCCGCCAAACGGGCGCGCCAGGTTTCCCGTGCCGAGATCGGCGATCGAGTGTTCGTCATCGGCGGCAAGGTTTTGCTGCTGGTGTTGCTGGGGGTCGCGGTGCTGCTGCCGCTGCTGGCGATCTTCTGGCGCGGCTTCAGTGCCGAGGCCGGGCAGGGTGGTGGCTGGCTGGCCGCCCGCGAGCTGGTGACCAGCGCCAACTTCCACTGGCTGCTGGGCAACAGCCTGAAAGTCTCCCTGAGCGTGGCCGCCATCGTCGTGCCCCTGGCCTACCTGTTCGCCTACGCCCTGCAACGTACCTTGATCCCCGGCAAGGGCATCTGGCGCGGCCTGTCGCTGCTGCCCTTGATGGCGCCGTCGATGCTGCCGGGCATCGCCCTGGTCTACCTGTTCGGCAACCAAGGCCTGCTGCGCGGGCTGTTCGCCGACAACATCTACGGCTTCTGGGGCATCGTCCTGGGCGAGGTGATCTACACCTTTCCCCATGCCCTGATGATCCTGCTGTCGGCGCTGTCCCTGGCCGATGCGCGGCTGTTCGATGCCGCCTCGAGCATGGGCGCGAGCCCGGCCAAGGCGTTCCGCAGCATCACCTGGCCGGCCACCCGGCAAGCGGTGTTCGCCGCGTTCTGCCTGGTGTTCACCCTGACCATCACCGATTTCGGCGTGCCGGTGGTGGTGGGCGGCGACTACCAGGTGCTGGCCCTGGAGGCCTACAAGGCCGTGGTGGGGCAGCAACAGTTCGGCCGTGGTGCGCTGATCGGCATGGTGCTGCTGGTGCCGGCCCTGTTGAGCTTCGGCGTCGATGCCTGGTTGCGCCGGCGCCATGGCGACTCCATGAGCGGCCGGGCCCAGGTGTTCAAGCCGGCGCCCTCGCGACTGCGTGATGGCTGCTACCTGGCCATCGTGCTGCTGATCTGCGCGGCGCTGCTGCTGGTGTTCGGCATGGCGGTGTACTCATCGCTGGTGAAGTTCTGGCCTTACAACCTGTCGCTGTCGCTGAACCACTACCAGTTCGACGAAACCGCCGGCGGTGGCTGGCTGGCCTATCGCAACAGCCTGACCATGGCCCTGGGCACGGCGCTGATCGGCAGCGTGGTGATCTTCACCGGCGCCTACCTGATGGAGAAGACCCGCGGCCAGCGCGGCTTGAACCTGGCCCTGCGCCTGCTCAGCTTCGTGCCCATGGCAGTGCCCGGGCTGGTGCTGGGCCTGGGCTATGTCTTCTTCTTCAATCTCAACGGCAACCCGCTGCATGTGTTCTACGGCAGCATGGCGCTGCTGGTGGTGTGCACCATCGCCCACTACCTGACCACCGCGCAGATGACCGCCACCACCGCCCTGCGCCAGCTGGATGCGGAGTTCGAGGCGGCGGCGCTGTCGCTCAAGGCGCCGTTGTACCGCCATTACCTGCGGGTCACGGTGCCGATCTGCCTGCCGGCGCTGCTGGACATCGTGCGCTACCTGTTCGTTTCGGCCATGACCACGGTTTCGGCGGCGATCTTCCTCTACAGCCCCGACACCATCCTGGCCGCCGTGGCCGTGCTGAACATGGACGACGCCGGCAACGTCGGCGGCGCCGCGGCGATGTCGACCCTGATCCTGTTCACCTCGATCGGCGTGTCGCTGCTCCTGGCCGCAGCTTCGCGCGGCCTGCTGCGTCGCTCCCAGGCCTGGCGCCAGACCGCGCCCGGCCACTGAAGGGCTTCATCCACCCCCCACTCTGATCCGCACTCACTAAGGAACCGCACCATGTTCAAGCCTCTGGCTCTTGCCGCTTCTGTCCTCTGCGCTGTCAGCCTGAACGCCTTTGCTGCGAAGACCGAGCTGACGGTCTACACCGCCCTCGAAGCCGAGCAGCTGAAGTCCTACAAGCAGGCCTTCGAGCAGGCCAACCCGGATATCGAGATCAAGTGGGTACGTGATTCCACCGGGATCATCACCGCCAAGCTGCTGGCCGAGAAGGATCGCCCGCAGGCCGATGCGGTCTGGGGCCTGGCGGCTTCCAGCCTGGCGATCCTCGACCAGCAAGGCATGCTGCAGAACTATGCGCCCAAGGACCTGGGCAAGATCGGCGGCAACTACCGCGACGCCGCCAACCCGCCGGCCTGGGTCGGCATGGACGTGTGGGCCGCCACCCTCTGCTTCAACACCGTGGAAGCCCAGAAACAGGGGCTGAGCAAGCCGGTGAGCTGGCAAGACCTGACCAAGCCCGAGTACAAGGGCAAGATCGTCATGCCTAACCCAGCCTCCTCGGGCACCGGTTTCCTCGATGTCAGCGCCTGGTTGCAGACCTTCGGCGAGAAGCAGGGCTGGAAGTACATGGACGATTTGCACCAGAACATCGGCCAGTACGTCCATTCCGGCTCCAAGCCGTGCAAGCTGGCCGCCGCCGGCGAGTTCCCCATCGGTATTTCCTTCGAATACCCGGCCGTGCAGCTCAAGCGCAAGGGCGCGCCGCTGGACATCGTGCTGCCCAAGGAAGGCCTGGGCTGGGAAATCGAGGCGACGGCGGTGATCAAGGGCACCGCTCACGAAGATGCGGCCAAGAAGCTCGCCGACTTCTCCGCCAGCCCGGCGGCCATGGAGCTGTACAAGGAAAACTTCGCCGTGCTGGCCCAGCCGGGCATCGCCAAGCCACAGACCGAACTGCCGGCGGACTACGAGCAACGCTTGATCAAGAACGACTTCGCCTGGGCCTCGAAGAACCGCGACGAGATCCTCGCCGAGTGGCGCAAGCGCTACGACGGCAAGTCGGAGAAGGTCGCCGCGCAATAACGCCAGGTACTTGCCATGGCGGGGGAGCTTGCTCCCTCGCCATCACCAACGAGACATGAACATGACCAACCACAGCGATCTGCTGATCGTCGGCGCCGGCATCCTGGGCCTGTCCCACGCCTATGCGGCAGCCAAGCGCGGTTTGCGGGTGCGAGTATTCGAGCGCAGCGCGACCCCCCAAGGGGCGTCGGTGCGCAACTTCGGCCAGGCCCTGGTGACCGGCCAGCCGCCGGGCACCATGCTCGAGCTGGCCAGGGCCAGCCGGGAGATCTGGGCCGACTGGCAGCAACTGGCCGGGCTGCAGCTCAAGCGCAATGGTTCCTACCTGTTCGCCCGCACGGAGGCCGAGGAGCAACTGCTGGAGGCCTTCTGCGCCGGGCGTGCGCGGGAGCATGGCTACCGGGTCGAGCTGGTGCAGGGGGCGGCGCTCAAAGACCTGTACGGCGGCCAGTTCCGTCATCACCGCGCCGCCTTGCATGGCCTGGACGACCAGCAGCTGTATTCACGCGAAGCGCTGCCGATGCTGATCGACTACCTGCGCCGGGACCTGGGCGTGCAGTTCCACTTTTCGACCCTGGTGCGCGATATCGAGCCAGGCCTGCTGCGCAGCACCGCCGGGACCTTCCAGGCACCGCGCATCCTGCTGTGCTCGGGGCACGACTACCAGACCCTGCTGGCCGAACAGATCGCCGCCCTGCAGCCGCAGATCTGCCGCCTGCAAATGTTGCGTGCCCGGCCCCAGGTCAGCCTGAACCTGCAGCATGCCCTGCTCACCGGCCTGAGTTGCGTGCACTACGGCGCTTTCGCCGACCTGCCCGAGGCACAGGCGGTCCAGGCGCAGATCCTGCGCGAGGCTGCGCATCTGCATGAACACGGCATCCACCTGCTGATCAGCCCGACGCCATATGGCGAGCTGATCATCGGCGATTCCCATGACTACGGCAGCGATCCGTCGCCTTTCAACAGCGAACAGGTGGACAGCTGGCTGCTGGAACTGGCCGAACAGACCCTGGGCTGCAAGGTCCAGGTGGTGGAGCGCTGGCAGGGTGTCTACGGCGCCCGTGGGCCGGGGCCGTTCTCGTTCCTGCAAGCGATGCCCGGGGTGCATGCGGCGTTGATGCACACCGGCGTCGGCATGAGCGTCGGCCCGGCGCTGGCCGAGCGCAACATCGCGCAGTTGCTGGAGGAAGCCTGATGGACCGCGAGCGGGCGATCGCCGAGGTCTTCGGCCTGTACGAGCGTTTTGGCGACCATGACTACATCGGTGAGCCGATCTCGCAGATCGAGCATATGTCCCAGGCCGCGCAGCTGGCCCTGGCCGAAGGGCATGACGATGAAGTGGTGCTGGCGGCGTTCTTCCACGATATCGGGCATATCTGCCAGCAGGATGCCGAGAACATGGGTGGTTTTGGCGTGGTCAGCCATGAGCGGCTGGGGGCCGACTACCTGCGCCGGGCCGGTTTCGGCGAGCGTCTGGCGAAACTGGTGGAGTACCACGTGCAGGCCAAGCGCTACCTGACCTTCAAGGAGCCGGGGTATTTCCAGCGCCTGAGCGAGGCCAGTCGCCGCACCCTGGAGTACCAGGGCGGGGTGATGACGGCCGAGGAAGCCGCGGCATTCGAGCAGGACCCGCTGTGTGCGCTGAGCCTGCGCCTGCGCCAGTGGGACGAGCAGGCCAAGCAGCAGTGGGTGCCGGTGATGGACCTGCAGATCCTCAAGGACAAGGCCGCCGCCCTGCTGCAACCCTTGTAGCCGCTGACGAGCCTGCGAGGCTGCGCCAAGGCCGCAGGCCTTCAGCGATCTTGCAGCCCCCGTGGCCCTGCGGGCCATGCGCTGCGGTAGCGGTTACAGATCCTGGGCCAGGATTTCGATCTGCTCCTGGCGTTCGGCCTGCTCCTGGCGTTTGCCGGGGTTGAGGGACGACCACTGCGGGTGGGCCCGGGCCTTGCCCAGGGCTTGCGGCAGCTTGCCCTCGCGCCAGCTTTTATCCTCGGGGGTGGCCAGCTGGATGCTCTCCAGCGCTGCGTGCCCGCGCAGGTCCAGGGCCTGCACCAGCTGCTTCTGACGCAGGGCCAGCAGGCGCAGCACGCTATCGTCCACGGTCAGTTCACGCTGGCCCTTGAGCTTGCCCAACAGGCGGTTGCCGTAGCTGCGGGCGGTTTGCAGGGCGCCACCGGCGATGGCCCCGGCGATGGCCGCCGCGCCCAGGGTCAGGCCGCCCACCAGCAGGTCCACTCCGGCCCCGGCCGCCGCGCCAGCGGCGATCCCACTCCCGACCCGGACCCCCAGCTGCTTGAGGGTTTCAGGGTTGAACAGATCATCGCCCCAGCGCCCGTCCAGCAATGGCAGGTCGCTGGCGCAGGCGTCCTGGGGACGGAAGGCGTACAGCTTGAGCAAGGCCTCGACGCAGCGTTGCTCACGCTGGCGTACGTCCTGGCGCAGGCTGGCGATGGCCTGGCGCTCCTGCTCGGCCTCGCTGGCCACGCTGCGCCGGCAAGCCGCGCAATCCACCAGTAACTCGGCGATCAGCCGGGCCGCGCTGTGGCGACGTGCCAGGCGCTGGGCCTGCTGGTCGTCGATCAAGCGCTGCAGCGCCGGGCGGGCCTGTTCGAGCAACAGCCCGAGGCTTTCGTACAGGCGCCGTTCGCCGTCCTCCGGCGGGGCCACGCTGTCGAACCGCACCAGGGCGTGCAGCCCCAGGCGCGCCAGGGCTTCGCGCCAGTCGCCCTCGCGCTGGGTGGCGCTGCTGACGAAGTTCAGCACCGGCAACAGCGGTTTGCCGCAGCCGGCCAGTACTTCCAGTTCGTCGCGGTACTTGGCCAGGACCGGTTCCCGGGCATCGATCACGTACAGCCCGGCGTCCGAGGCCAGCAGCTGGCGCAGGACCTTGGCTTCCTGCTCGAAGCGCTGGCGCGCCTCGCTGCCATCGAGAAAGCGAGCCAGGCGCGCCGGGCCATCCAGGCGCTCGCCGGGACGCTCCAGGCGTTCCAGGTAGTCCAGCAGGGCGATGGCGTCTTCCAGGCCCGGGGTGTCATAGAGTTCCAGCAGCGGCTGGCCATCCACCGACAGCCGCGCGCCTTCCACGTGGCGGGTGGTGCTGGGGCGATGGGACACCTCGCCAAACTCCACATCCCGGGTCAGGGTGCGCAGCAGCGAGGTCTTGCCGACGTTGGTATGGCCGACCACCGCCAGCGTCAGCGGCCGGGTGCGGGTATCAGTCATGGCCGGTCTCCAGCCAGTTGAAGGGCGCGCAGTCGGCGAACGGCAGTTGCAGTCGCTCCAGGGCGGCGTGCCAGTCGCCCAGGCGCTCGGCGTCCAGGGCCTGGCCGGCCGGGGCCTGCAACAGCCAGATGCGGGTGGCGCCGGCATTGCGGGCCAGTTCGGCGATCAAGCCCAGGCTACCGCGGTCGGGCGAGCGCCGAGGATCGCAGGCGATCAGCAGGCGGGCCGGGGGGAAGCGGCTCATCTGCTCCAGCAGGCGGTGGCGCGATTCGCGGTTGTCGAGGACCCCGGCGTCCTTGACCGCTTCCGGCAATTGCGGCGGCCAGGTGCGTTGGTCGTCCAGCTCGATGGCCACCAGCAAGGCGCCGCTGCTGTCCAGGCTGCTACTGCCGCCTGCGATCTGATGCAGGTGTTCCGGCGCCAGGTCGCTGACCCCCAGGCGCTCGCTGCTGGGCATCAGCCGCTCGCGCAGCTGGGCGTAGCCGGGCAGCTCGAGGTCCAGTTGCAGGCGGGCCCGGCCGTGGACCCAGCGCCAGCGGCACAGCAGCATCAGCACCAGGCGTGGCAGCACGCCGTAGATCACCAGCGACGCCACCAGCCACACCGCCCAGGACTGGCGCACCAGCTCGGTGTTGTAGACGTCCCGGGTACTGGCCTGGATCATTTCCACGGTCGGTACGCCGAAGCCCAGGACCCGCGGGCCGGCACTCAGGAAGTCGGTGATCGAGACGAAGGCGTCGGCCCCCAGCAGGGTGCTCTCCCAGACGAAGTCGTAGCGATGGGTGATCAGTTGCGCCAGCAGCATGCTCATGGCGCTGAGCAGGGCCAGCAGCCACAGGCCGTGGACCAGGGTGCCCAGGGCCCAGCGGTTGAGCTTGCGGCGTTGCAGCAGGAGCAGCAGCGCCGGCGGCAACTGGGCGGCCTTGGCATCGCGCGAGCACTTTTCACTGAGCCATAGCCACAGGCGGCCCAGCCCGGAGTCATGGCCGCCGAACAGCAGCAACCCGGCCAGCCAGCCCAGCAGCAGGAGCAGGTTGATCCCCAGCAGGCTGCCCAGGGCCCAGAACACGTTCACCGGCTCGCGGGTGTCGCCCAGGGCGCTGAAGGCCAGGCCGGCTCCGCTGAGGACCGCCAGCACCGCCAGGACCAGGAAGGCCAGGCGTGCCCCTTGCCACCAGTGCAGCAGCGCGCTGTCCAAGCCGTCGCGCCGGGCCAGCCACAGGGCCCGGGCCTGGATCCGGGTGGCCAGGTCGCCGCCCTGTTGCCGGGCCACGCGGTTGGCTTCCTGGTCATCCAGGGGGCCGGCGTGTTCCTCGCGCAGGCGCACGGTCTCGGTCAGCCACAGTCGTTGCAGGGGAGTCATTGCGGTCACGCGTCATTCCATCGCTCAAGAGTGCGCTGAGCATAACTGCTGCAGCGTTGGTCGGGTTAGATCGCCGGGATTCGCCATGGGGCGGGAACAGATCCCCGGCCCTCTGGTATGCTCGCCGGCATGAAAAAATCACTCCCCCTGAGCCTGATCGCGGCACTCGCTGAAAACCGCGTGATCGGCATCGACAACAGCATGCCCTGGCACCTGCCGGGGGATTTCAAGTACTTCAAGGCCACGACCCTGGGCAAGCCGATCATCATGGGGCGCAAGACCTGGGATTCCCTTGGCCGGCCGTTGCCCGGGCGATTGAACATCGTGGTCAGTCGTCAGACCGATCTGCTGCTCGAAGGTGCCGAGGTGTACCCGTCGCTGGAAGCCGCGGTGGCGCGCGCCGAGCAATGGGCCCTGGAGCAGGGTGCGAGCGAACTGATGCTCATCGGTGGCGCGCAGCTCTACACCCAGGGCCTGGAGCAGGCGGATCGCCTGTACCTGACGCGGGTGGCCTTGAGCCCGGAAGGGGATGCGTGGTTTCCAGCGTTCGATGAACAGCGCTGGAAGCGGGTGTCCGACCTGCCCAACCCGGCGGAAGGCGACAAGCCGGCCTACAGCTTCGAAGTCTGGGAACGAGCCTGAGTTGTAGCCGCTGCCGAGCCTGCGAGGCTGCGTAAAGGTCCGCAGGACCTTCAGCGATTCCGATGCCCCGTGGCCCTGCGGGCCATGCGCGGCTTGCGACAGCGGCTGCCCCTGGCTCAGGCGTGGGCCAGGTCTTCGTGCTCGTCGGCGTCCAGCAGGGCCTTGTCGGTCTGTCCCATCACCTGGCTGGTGATGGCGCCGGCGGTCATCGAACCGCTGACGTTCAGCGCGGTGCGCCCCATGTCGATCAGTGGCTCCACCGAGATCAGCAGGGCCACCAGGGACACCGGCAGGCCCATGGCCGGCAGTACGATCAGCGCGGCGAAGGTCGCGCCGCCGCCGACGCCGGCCACACCGGCCGAACTCAAGGTCACGATGGCCACCAGGGTGGCGATCCACAGCGGGTCCAGCGGGTTGATGCCCACGGTCGGGGCGACCATCACCGCCAGCATGGCCGGGTACAGGCCGGCGCAGCCGTTCTGGCCGATGGTGGCGCCGAACGAGGCGGCGAAGCTGGCGATGGACTGCGGGATCCCCAGGCGCCGGGTCTGCGCCTCGATGCTCAGGGGAATGCTCGCGGCGCTGGAGCGACTGGTGAAGGCGAAGGTCAGCACCGGCCACACCTTGCGCAAGAAGCGCAACGGGTTGATCCCGGCCAGGGCGACCAGCAGGCCATGGACCACGAACATCAGGCCCAGGCCGATATAGGACACCACCACGAAGCTGCCCAGCTTGATGATGTCCTGCAGGTTGGAACCCGCCACCACCTTGGTCATCAAGGCCAGCACGCCGTAGGGCGTGAGCTTCATCACCAGGCGTACCAGGCGCATCACCCAGGCTTGCAGGGTGTCGATGGCATTGAGCACCTTCTGGCCTTTATCGGCGTCGTCCTTGAACAGTTGCAGCGCCGCCACGCCCAGGAACGCGGCGAAGATCACCACGCTGATGATCGAGGTCGGCTTGGCCCGGGCCAGGTCGGCGAAGGGGTTCTGCGGGATGAACGACAGCAGCAACTGCGGCACGTTGAGGTCGGCGACCTTGCCGGCGTAGTCGCTCTGGATCACTTGCAGGCGAGCCAGTTCCTGGGTGCCGGCCACCAGCCCTTCGGCGCTCAGGCCGAACAGGTTGGTCAGGCCGATGCCGATCAGGGCCGCGATGGCGGTGGTGAACAGCAGGGTGCCGAGGGTCAGGAAGCTGATCTTGCCCAGGGACGAGGCGTTGTGCAGGCGGGCCACGGCGCTGAGGATCGAGGCGAACACCAGCGGGATCACGATCATTTGCAGCAATTGCACGTAGCCGTTGCCCACCAGGTCGAACCAGCCGATGGAGGCCTTGAGGACCGGGTGGCCGGCACCGTAGATGCTGTGCAGGGCGATACCGAATACCACGCCCAGCACGAGTGCCAGCAGGACCTTCTTGGCCAGGCTCCAGGTGGTATGGCGGGTTTGTGCCAGGCCCAGCAGCAGGGCCAGGAACACCAGCAGGTTGAGGATCAGCGGCAGATTCATTGGGGCTCCGGTAAACATGTGCCAATCGCGGCTCGGGGCGATTGCGAACCGGGAAGCCTAACAGCTTGAAATCTATTGAATTAATAACGATATCGCATGGCTATCGTCGTTTTTGGAATAAGCCGGTGACGCTATAGCACATGGGATTGGCGCTCAGGGGACACGAAAAGTCGCGCACAGACGAGAACTGTCACAAGGATTTGTTAGCGTCGATGACTTTCACCCAGGGAGAAATCGCCGATGAAATTCGCACCCAAGCTGCTCGCCGCCGCCCTTTGCCTGGGCCTCGCCGGCCAGGTTTTCGCCACCGAGTTGAAGCACTGGCCGCAAGAGCAGGCCAAGCAGTTGGAGGCGATGATCGCGGCCAACGCCAACAAGGGTAACTACGCGGTGTTCGACATGGACAACACCAGTTACCGCTACGACCTGGAAGAAGCCCTGCTGCCTTA
Source organism: Pseudomonas sp. KCJK8993 (assembly GCF_046230915.1). Taxonomy (NCBI): domain Bacteria; kingdom Pseudomonadati; phylum Pseudomonadota; class Gammaproteobacteria; order Pseudomonadales; family Pseudomonadaceae; genus Pseudomonas; species Pseudomonas sp. KCJK8993. The sequence goes on along the minus strand of NZ_JBJJLO010000009.1, from coordinate 21,741 downwards.
CCTGGAAAACAAGGGCCTGATCACCCGCGACACCCTCGATCCGTCGCTGAAGCTGATTCCGTTCAAGGACACCGCCGAGCACAAGGAAAGCCTGTTCAGCTACTACTACCGGCTCTGCGAGATCGACGACATGGTCTGCTACCCCTGGGTCGCCCAGGTGTTCGCAGGCTTTACCCTCAAGGAGCTCAAGGGTCATGTGGACGAGCTGATGGCCTCCGGCAAGCCGGTGTCGAGCACCTACTACGACGGCGATGTGGTCAAGACCATCGAGGTCAACCCGCCCAAGGTCTTCAGCGGCCAGGCCGAGCTGTACAACAAGCTGATGGAGAACGGCATCGAGGTCTACGTGATGACCGCTGCTTCCGAGGAGCTGGTGCGCATGGTCGCCGCGGACCCCAAGTACGGCTACAACGTCAAGCCGCAGAACGTCATCGGCGTCACTACCCTGCTCAAGGACCGCAAGACCGGGGCCCTGACCACCGCCCGCAAGCAGATCGCCGAGGGCAAGTATGACCAGCAGGCCAACCTCGGCCTGGAGCTGACGCCTTACCTGTGGACTCCGGCCACCTGGATGGCTGGCAAGCACGCCGCGATCCTCACCTATATCGATGAGTGGAAGAAGCCGGTGCTGGTGGGGGGCGACACTCCCACCAGCGATGGCTACATGCTGTTCCACGATGTGGACGTGGCCAAGGGTGGCATCCACCTGTGGATCAACCGCAAGGACAAGTACATGAACCAGCTTAACGGCATGATCGCCAAGCACGCCGCGGCCCAGGCCAAGGAAGGGCTGGCGGTGACCGCCGACAAGAACTGGGTGATCGTCAAGCCCGAAGACATCCAGTAAGCCTGCCTGCGCCCAGTGGCACGGCCCCGCCCGGGGTGTTTGTGCCACTGGGGGCAAGGACGCCTGCCAGGTCCCCGCGGCCCTTGGTCGGGGGACTGTTTCAACTTGTGACAGCCAAAGCCCCTCTGCCATAATCGCGCCCGTTTGCACTCCTCCCGCCTGCTCTCCCTGTGCCGGGCCATGCCCCGTCTGCCCGTAATGGACTACGTTGTGAGCTATCTCTCGATCGAATTCGGCTTCTGCTTCATCCTGTTCTTCGTCCTGTATTGGGGCCTGGGCTTCAGCCTGCGCTTGCAGAACGTCCTGCTGCTGGCCGCCAGCTACGCCATCCTGGCCAGCTTCAGCCTGAACTTCCTCTATATCCTGCTGGGCTACACCGCCCTGGTGTACTTGCTGGGCCTGCTCAGCCAGCGGTATCCCGGACGCGGCTGGGTCAACGGGCTGATGCTGTTGCTGGTGCTGGGGGCGTTCTACCTGTTCAAGTACCAGGACTTCTTCACCAGCAGCGTACAGAACGCCTTCGCCCAGTTCGGCGTGGAGGTATCGCTGCCGCTGCTGGAAGTGCTGCTGCCGGTGGGGCTGTCGTTCTATGCCTTCCATTCGGTCAGCTACCTGGTGTCGATCCACCGGCGCGAGCTGGCGGCCGGCTCGCCGTTCGACCTGGCGCTGTACCTGGCGTTCTTCCCCAGCCTGATCGCCGGACCGGTGAACCGGGCGGTGCCGATGCTCGGGCAGATCAACCCGCCGCAACTGCGCCAGGTGCTGGAGCCGCAGCGGGCGCTGGGGCTGATCGCGGTGGCGGTGGTCAAGCTGTTCTTCCTCAGTTCGTGGCTGGCCAGCGAGTGGGTCGACCCGGTTTTCGACAGCCCGGTGGCCTATTCCGCCGAGCAGATCCTGCGGGCGGTCTACGGCTACTCGTTCCTGATCTATTTCAACTTCAGCGGCTACACCGACCTGGTGACCGGCATCGCGCTGCTGCTGGGTTTCCGCCTGCCGGAGAACTTCAACTACCCCTATGCGGCGCGCAACCTCAAGGAGTTCTGGGGCCGCTGGCACATCAGCCTGTCGACCTTCATCCGCGACTATGTGTACATCCCCCTGGGGGGCAATCGGGGACCGGTCTGGCGCGGCAACCTGAACATGCTGCTGGCCATGCTGATCTCCGGCCTGTGGCACGGCGCCAGCGCCAACTTCATCATCTGGGGCGCGCTGCATGGCGTCGGCCTGGCGCTGTACAAGCTGTGCAGCCCACTGCTGGCCCGTGGGCCGCGCTGGATCGGCTCCGACCTGGCGGCGCGCCTGCTGACCTTCCACTACGTGGCGCTGGCCTGGATCTTCTTCCGCTGCGCGACCCTGTCCGATGCCCTGGACATGCTCAGCGGCCTGGGCGGGCTGTCCCTGGCCGGATTGGCCGGCAGTGCCCTGTCGCTGCTGGGCTGCCTGTTGTTCGTGGCGTTCTACCCACGGATCGTGGCGTTGCTGCGCCGCCTGTTCGAAGCTGCCACCGGCTTGCCGTGGCTGCTGTATCCAGTGCCGCTGGGCCTGTTCATCTGCGTGGTCATCTTTGCCTCTCCATCGGGCGTGCCGGGGTTCATCTATGCCAGTTTCTAAGCCTTCACCCTTGTCGATCAGCCTGGGCAGCGCGGCCAAGGTGTTCTATGCATTGCTGGTGACCAGCCTGTTGCTGGTGTGGTTCAACCAGCAGTCGATCCGCCTGTATTGCCAGCAGAAGTACCACCAGAGCTGCGAGATTCCCGGCCTGGCGCAGAACCCGCAGTGGCGTTTCGGCGCGCAACTCAACCAGGCCCTGGAAAACGCCCGGGTGGCCTTCGTCGACAGCTTCGCCGGCCAGGCCGAGCTGAACCTGGTGGCCGAGGTCCAGGCGGCGCCAGAGCCGGAACCAGCCGCACCCGCGCCGCAGGCCAAGCAGCCGGCAGCGGCGCACCAGGCTCCGGCGGCCAACGCCCATCCGGTCGCGCATCAGGTAGCGGTCGCTGCGCCGCAAGCGGTGGCCGTGGCGCCTGTGGCCAGCCAGCCGCCCAAGGTCGAGCAGGGAAGCATTACGCCGCTGATGGTCAGCCTGGGCACTGGCGACGAGGTGTTCTTCGTCGGTGACTCGTTGATGCAGGGCGTGGCGCCGCACATGGCCAACACCTTGCGCAAGCGCTACAACGTCAAGAGCCTGAACCTGAGCAAGCAGAGCACCGGCCTTGCCTACCCGAGCTTCTTCAACTGGCCCAAGACCGTCGAAAGCACCCTGGCCAGCAACCCCAACATCCGCCTGATGGTGATCTTCCTCGGCCCCAACGATCCCTGGGACATGCCCGAGGTCAAGGGCAAGCCGTTCCTGCGCTTCAAGACCCCGGACTGGGAGGAGGCCTATCGCCGGCGCATCGATTCGATCCTCGACACCGCCCAGGCGCACAATGTGCAAGTGATCTGGGTCGGGCCGCCGAACATGGAGAAGGCCAAGCTGTCTACGGCCATGGCTTACCTGAGCGAGCTGTACAAGGGCCAGATCGAGCAGTATCACCAGCACTTCGTGTCGGCCAACGAGATTCTCGGCTACCGCCACGACGAGTTTTCCTACTACCGCATCAATGGCGACGGGCAGAAGATCAAGACCCGGGTCGATGACGGTATCCACTTCACCACTACTGGGCAGAAGCTGATCGCCGAGCGCGTGATCTCGATGATCAACTTCCCCAGCCAACAATTGACGGAGCATTGAGATGGGGCGTTTGCAAGGTATTGCGCTGTTGCTGGGCATCACCTTGCTGAGCAGTTGCAGCCCGACCACCGAGGTCCAGGCCACTCCTGCCTCGGCACTGGCCAGGCCTGGTGCGGGCCAGAAGAAGGTGGTCACCACCGGCAGTGATCCGAACCTGGCGCTGCTGGCACGCAAGTTCAGTACTTCCAACCGTACGCCGATCCACATCGTGCAGCTGGGCGACTCGCATACCGCGGCCGACCTGTTCAGCGGCGAGCTGCGCCGCCTGCTGCAGGCGCAGTACGGTGATGGCGGCATCGGCTTCGTGGCGGCGACCCCGGTACCCGGCACGCGCTACGAGCGAGTGATCCTCAGCGCGGCCAAGCGCCAGTGGTCGCTGGTGTCGGCGCGCAACCAGCAGAGCACGCAGTTTCCCCTGGGCGGCTACCTGTCGCTGCCGCAGACCCCGGGGGCCCGGGTGCACATCGCCGAGCGCCAGCCAAGCAACCAGCAATACCGCATCTCGGCCCTGTACCAGGCGTCCAGCAACAGCACCCTGACCGCGTGGGACAACCTCAACAAGGGCAGCCGCATGCTCGCCGCCACTGGCGGACAATGGCGCCTGAGCCCGCCGTTCAACAACCTGACCCTGCCTTTGGACCTGAGCGTGGCCAACAGCCAGGGCCTGGCCCTGGGCGGTTGGAACATCCTCGGGCAGAAAAGCGCCGGGGTGATCTATTCCGCCCTGGGCATCAACGGCGCGCGCCTGGATGTGCTGGACAAGTGGCAGCCCGGCTGGCTGGAGGCCCTCAAGGCCTTGCGTCCGGACATGGTGGTGCTGGCCTACGGCACCAACGAGGCTTTCGACGACGATATCGATCTGCAGCTGTATCGCAGCCAGTTGCAGGAGAAGGTCGCGCTGCTGCGCAAGAACCTGCCCAAGACGGTGATCCTGCTGGTGGGCCCGCCGGATTCGATCAAGCGGCGCAATGCCGGCAGTTGCGCTGCCTCGCAGCCGCAGCCGCTGCGCCAGATCATCCAGATCCAGAAGGACGTGGCCAAGACCAGCCGCACGCTGTTCTGGGATTGGCAGGCGTTCATGGGCGGCGACTGCTCCATCAGCCAGTGGCAGGCCAGCGACCTGGCGCGCAACGATCTGATCCACCTGACCGCCGATGGTTATCGCAAGAGCGCCGACGGCTTGTATCGCTTCCTGCGCGCTCAGTTGGGCGAACGCATGCCCTGAGCCTGCACTGGCGCAAGGCAAAAAAATGCCCCGCACACATGGCGGGGCATTTTCATTCGCCGGTGGCGATCACAGGCTGTCGAGCAGGGCCTTGTTGCGGACCGCGCCCTTGTCGGCGCTGGTGGCCAGCAGGGCATAGGCCTTCAGGGCGGTGGTCACCTTGCGTGGACGCACCTCCGCCGGCTTCCAGCCTTTCTGGTCCTGCTCGACCCGGCGGGCCGCCAGCTCTTCGTCGCTGACCAGCAGGTTGATCGAGCGGTTGGGGATGTCGATCAGTACTTTGTCGCCGTCGCGCACCAGGCCGATGGCGCCGCCGGCGGCGGCTTCCGGCGAGGCGTGGCCGATCGACAGGCCCGAGGTTCCGCCCGAGAAGCGGCCGTCGGTGAGCAGGGCGCAGGCCTTGCCCAGGCCCTTGGACTTCAGGTACGAGGTGGGGTACAGCATTTCCTGCATGCCCGGGCCGCCCTTGGGGCCTTCGTAGCGGATGATCACGATGTCGCCTTCCTTCACCTCGTCGGCGAGGATGCCGCGCACCGCGCTGTCCTGGCTTTCGAAGATTTTCGCAGTGCCTTCGAACACGTGGATCGACTCGTCGACGCCGGCGGTCTTCACCACGCAGCCGTCCAGGGCGATGTTGCCGTACAGCACGGCCAGGCCGCCTTCTTGCGAGTAGGCGTGCTCGACGCTGCGGATGCAGCCGTTCTCGCGGTCGGCGTCCAGGGTGTCCCAGCGGGTCGACTGGCTGAAGGCGGTCTGTGTCGGGATCCCGGCCGGGCCTGCCTTGAAGAAGGTGTGCACGGTTTCGTCATCGGTCTGGGTGATGTCCCACTTGGCGATGGCTTCCTCCATGCTACGGCTGTGCACGGTCGGCAGGTCGGTGTGCAGCAGGCCGCCACGGGCCAGCTCGCCGAGGATGCTGATGATGCCGCCGGCGCGATGCACGTCTTCCATGTGGTACTTCTGGATGTTCGGCGCCACCTTGCACAGCTGCGGCACCTTGCGTGACAGGCGATCGATGTCGCGCAGGTCGAACGCCACCTCGGCTTCCTGGGCGGCGGCCAGCAGGTGCAGGATGGTGTTGGTCGAGCCGCCCATGGCGATGTCCAGGGTCATGGCGTTCTCGAACGCCTTGAAGCTGGCGATGTTGCGCGGCAGCACCGACTCGTCGTTCTCGCCGTAGTAGCGCTGGCACAGCTCGACGATGGTACGTCCGGCGTTGAGGAACAGTTGCTCGCGGTCGGCATGGGTGGCCAGGGTCGAACCGTTGCCCGGCAGGGCGAGGCCCAGGGCTTCGGTCAGGCAGTTCATGGAGTTGGCGGTGAACATGCCGGAGCACGAACCGCAGGTCGGGCAGGCGCTGCGCTCGTACTCCGCGACCTTCTCGTCAGAAGCGCTGGAGTCGGCGGCGATGACCATGGCGTCCACCAGGTCCAGGCCGTGGGAGGCGAGCTTGGTCTTGCCGGCTTCCATCGGGCCGCCGGAGACGAAGATCACCGGGATGTTCAGGCGCAGGGCGGCCATCAGCATGCCGGGGGTGATCTTGTCGCAGTTGGAGATGCAGACGATGGCGTCGGCGCAGTGGGCGTTGACCATGTATTCCACCGAATCGGCGATGATCTCGCGGCTGGGCAGCGAATACAGCATGCCGTCGTGGCCCATGGCGATGCCGTCGTCCACGGCGATGGTGTTGAATTCCTTGGCCACGCCACCGGCGCGTTCGATTTCGCGGGCGACCAGCTGGCCCAGGTCCTTGAGGTGCACATGGCCCGGGACGAACTGGGTGAAGGAGTTGGCAATGGCGATGATCGGCTTCTTGAAGTCGGCATCTTTCATTCCCGTGGCGCGCCACAGGGCGCGGGCGCCGGCCATGTTGCGACCGTGGGTGGACGTTTTCGAACGGTAATCAGGCATGAAGCACTCCAGGCGGCTAATCAGGTGACAAATGGGGAGTGAGCTTCTACTGACCTCGGGAACACTCAGAAATGGCCGTGTGTCCGAAGCTGCCGATGACACCGCGGGATCGCCGCGAGACTCAGCCTGAGCTCATAAACCCGCCGGGGGATGACTGGCGATGAATACGCCCGATTCTACACCGCTGGCGTCAGGAAGGAATGCCGTGGCCGCCCCGCGGTTTCCATCGTTCCGCACGCGACCGCAGCCCGGCCCTTGCTTTAGACTCGCGGCCTTTGGATCACATGCCAATGGAACTGGAATGCTCGCTGCTTTTCGCTCGTTGAGGTTGTACCTGGTGGTTGGCGCGGTGCAGGGCATCGTGCTGATGTGGTTGCTGCTCCATAGCGGCTGGGGCTCCAGCGCCATGGCGGTGCTGGCCGCTGCCTTGCTGGCGGGCGGCACCACCTTGCAATTGCAGGGCGAGCAGTGGCGCCGGCTGCGCAGTTGGGTCGCCGTGCTGCTGGTGGGACTGGTCTCGGCAGCGCTGGCGCTGGCATGCCAGGCGCTGCCCGGGACCCTGCGGGTGGTGTATGGCGTCGCTGCTGTGCTGTTGGTGATTGCGTTAGTGGGTGCCACCTTGGCCCAGGATGGCCCCCGGTTGGCGCGACGCCTGCTGGAAAACGGCCTGTGGCTGCTGCTGGCGCTGCCGTGGCCCTGGCTGGCGCAGAAGCTGTTCAAGCTCTGGCTTGCCTATCGGCACCTGGACCCCTTCAAGAGCGAGGTGCTGGCGCTGGCCTTCTTTGCCGGCCCGACCCTGGCGTTCTCGGTTGCGCTGTTTCTCGGCCAGTCATGGCGCGCCAGGGGGCTCAGGCGCAAGCCCGTTGATTGTGCCGGTTGACCAGGCTGTTCAGGCCCAGGGCGCTGGCGCTGAGCACCAGGAAGCACAGGCCCAGGGCCATGGCCAGGTTATCGCTGGCCAGGTTGATGAAGCCGCTGATCAGGCCGCCGCAGGTGAAGATGATCATGTTGCCGGCCGAGGCCGAGGTCCCTGCGTTCTGCGGGAACAGGCCCATGGCCCGGGACGTGGCGACCGGCCGGGTGATGGTGGTGCCGGCGGTGCAGACGATCATCGGCAGCAGCACGCTGCTGGCGCTCGGTTCGAAGCGCTGGAGAAACAGCATCAGCAGCCCGGACAGGGCGATCAGCAACAAGCCGGCGACGATCTGGGTACTGGTCCGCAGGTGCCGGTTCATCGCACCGGCGGCGAACCCGCCCAGGATATAGGCCGCGCCGTACAGCAGGAGCACCAGGGAATACTGGTAGGGCGAGAGCTGCAACTGTTCCATGAAGATGATCGGCGAGATGACGATGAACGAGAAATGGCAGGCGAAGGCCAGCGCCGAGATCAGCCAGTAGCCCACGAAGCGCGGCTCCGCGCAGACCCGCCGGTACGCGGCGAAGATATTGCGCTGGCGGCCCGTGGCCGTGCCCGGGGTGTTTTCCAGCAGCAGCCAGGCCATGAGGATCACCAGCAGGCCGATGACCACGAACACCTCGAAGCTGCCTTGCCAACCGAGTCGTTCCTGTAGCCAGGTGCCGAACAGCGGGGACAGGGAAATGAAGATCCCGCTGGCGGTGACCATGGCGATGCGCAGGCGTTCCTGTTCCTGGCCTTCGAACAGGTCCTGGACCAGGGCCTGGGACAGAACGAAGCAACCGCAGCCCAAGGCCTGGATCACACGAAAGAACAGGAACCACGAGTACTGGCTGGCGACGACGCAGCCGGCCGCGCCGACCAGGGCCACGCTCATGCCCCCCAGCAACAGCTTCTTGCGGCCCAGGGAGTCCGATAGCGGGCCAACCAGCATCAGGGAAAAGGACAGGCCGATGGCGAACAGGCTGACCGACAGCGCGATGTCGGCGCTCGACGTCTGGAAACGTTCGGCCAGGGCAGGGAAGGAGGGCAGGATGACATCCAGCGGAAAGACTCCCAGCAGGGTCATGGTCATCAACAGGATGATGGCCGAGGTCTTCTGCGTGGCGTTGGATGCGTGGTCCATGAGGCGGCTTCTCGGGCCTTGAGGTGGTCCCGAGGATCGAGTCGTGGCCCTGCAAAGTCAATGGATGGCGCTGGCCATTCCCGTCACGGACGGCAATGGCCAGCCGGCCGGCCTCAGCTGTTGGGCAGCAGGCGGCAGGTGATGCTCTTGATGTAGCGGGTTTCCGGGATGGCCGGGTGCACCGGGTGATCCGGGCCCTGGCCGCCGCGCTCGAGCAGTTGGATGTTGCGATCCAGGTGGCGGGCGCTGGTCAGCAGGATGTTCTGCAGGTCGTCCTCGGGCAGGTGCATCGAGCACGAGGCGCTGACCAGGATGCCGTCCTTGGTCAGCAGGCGCATGGCCTGCTCGTTGAGGCGGCGGTAGGCGCCTTCGCCGTTCTTCAGGTCCTTCTTGCGCTTGATGAAGGCGGGCGGGTCGGCAACGATCACGTCGAAGCGCTCTTCGGCGGCCTTGAGTTCCTTGAGGGCCTCGAATACATCGCCTTCGATGCAGGTGAGCTTGTCGGCGATGCCGTTCAGCGCGGCGTTGCGCTCCACGCCATCGAGGGCGAAGCCCGAAGCGTCGACGCAGAACACTTCGCTGGCGCCGAACGCACCGGCCTGCACGCCCCAACCACCGATATAGCTGAACAGGTCCAGCACGCGCTTGCCCTTGACGTAGGGCGCCAGGCGCGCGCGGTTCATGCGGTGGTCGTAGAACCAGCCGGTCTTCTGGCCTTCCATCACCGGGGCTTCGAACTTCACGCCGTTCTCTTCCAGGGCGACCCATTCCGGCACGACGCCGAACACCGTGTCGACGTAGCGTTCCAGGCCTTCGGCGTCACGGGCGGCGGAGTCGTTCTTGAACAGGATGCCGCTGGGCTTGAGCACCTGGACCAGGGCGGCGATCACGTCGTCCTTGTGGCGTTCCATGGTGGCGGAGGCCAGCTGCACCACCAGGATGTCGCCGAAACGATCCACCACCAGGCCTGGCAGCAGGTCGGAATCGCCGTACACCAGGCGGTAGAAGGGCTTGTCGAACAGCCGCTCGCGCAGGGACAGGGCCACGTTCAGGCGGTGCACCAGCAGCGACTTGTCCAGGGCCAGCTTGGCATCGCGCGACAGCAGGCGGGCGCAGATCAGGTTGTTGGGGCTCATGGCGACGATGCCCAGGGGCTTGCCGCCGGCAGCTTCCAGCAGCGCCTGGTCGCCTGCCTTGAAGCCGTGCAGGGGAGTGGCGGCTACATCGATCTCGTTGCTGTAGACCCACAGGTGGCCGGCGCGCAGGCGGCGGTCGGCGTTGGCTTTGAGGCGCAGGCTTGGCAGGGACATGACGTCGCTCCGGAAAAAAGGGCGCGATTATACCCCTTCGCAGGCGTTCGGTGATGGCCATTGGACCTGCGGCTAAATGCGCAAGGTAAAGTTCCTGTCGGTTTGCCCAACATTGCCGAGATAGGGGTTAGAATCGCCGCCTGACCCAGAGTGTGTACTTATGTCCCAAGAGCTATCCGCCGAACAGATTCAACAGGCCCTGCAAGGCATCAGTGTGCCGCCCCAGCCGCAGATCATGGTGGATCTGCAGATGGAGCAGTACATGCCCGATCCCGACCTCGAGGTGATCGCCAAGCTGATCTCCCAGGATCCTGGCCTGTCTGGCGCGCTGCTGAAGATCGTCAACTCGCCCTATTACGGGCTGAGCAACAAGATCGCTTCGATCCAGCGTGCGGTGAACCTCCTGGGCAGCCGCTCGATCATCAACCTGATCAACGCGCAGTCGATCAAGGGCGAGATGAGCGACGAGACCATCGTCACCCTCAACCGCTTCTGGGACACCGCCCAGGACGTGGCCATGACCTGCCTGACCCTGGCCAAGCGCACTGGCGCCCAGGCCGTGGACGAGGCCTATGCGCTGGGCTTGTTCCATGACTGCGGCGTGCCGCTGATGCTCAAGCGCTTCCCCGACTACATGACGGTACTGGAAGAAGCCTACGGCGGTGCCGGGCCCGAGCAGCGGGTGGTGGATACCGAGAACCGGGTCTTCAACACCAACCATGCGGTGGTCGGCTACTACACGGCCAAGTCCTGGCGCCTGCCGGAACACGTGACCAACGCCATCGCCAACCATCACAACGCCCTGGCGATCTTCAGCGACGAGTCCTCGCGCAACAGCCAGCTGAAGAACCTGCTGGCGATCCTGAAGATGGCCGAGCACATCTGCTCCTCGTACCGGGTACTGGGCAACCAGGTCGAAGACCATGAATGGAACAGCATCGGCCACCTGGTCCTCGATTATGTCGGCCTGTCGGACTACGACTTCGAGAACCTCAAGGAAACCGTGCGCGAGCTGGGCGCCCACTGATGCCTGAACTCCCCGAGGTCGAAACCACCCGGCGCGGGATCGCGCCGCACCTGGAGGGCCAGAAGGTCAGCCGGGTGATCGTCCGTGACCGGCGCCTGCGCTGGCCGATCCCCGAGGACCTGGACATACGCCTGTCCGGACAGCGGATCGTCCAGGTCGACCGCCGGGCCAAGTACCTGCTGATCAATGCCGAAGTCGGCACCCTGATCAGCCACTTGGGCATGTCGGGTAACCTGCGGCTGGTGGAAGTCGGCCTGCCGGCGGCCAAGCATGAGCATGTGGATATCGAACTGGAGTCGGGGCTGGCCCTGCGCTACACCGATCCACGGCGCTTTGGCGCCATGCTCTGGAGCCTCGACCCGTTGAACCACGAGTTGCTTTCGCGGTTGGGCCCGGAGCCACTGACCGACCTGTTCGACGGCGAGCGCCTGTTCCAGCTGTCCCGTGGGCGTTCCATGGCGGTCAAGCCGTTCATCATGGACAACGCCGTGGTGGTGGGGGTGGGCAACATCTACGCCACCGAGGCCCTGTTCGCCGCGGGCATCGACCCACGCCGCGAGGCCAAGGGTATTTCCCGGGCGCGTTACTTGAAGCTGGCGTTCGAGATCAAGCGGATCCTGGCGGCGGCCATCTTGCAGGGTGGCACCACCTTGCGCGACTTCATCGGCGGCGATGGCCAGCCCGGCTACTTCCAGCAGGAACTGTTCGTCTACGGACGAGGCGGGGAGCACTGCAAGGTCTGCGGCACGGGATTGCGCGAAATCAAGCTGGGCCAGCGCGCCAGCGTCTACTGCCCACGCTGCCAGAGCTGATCCGGGCGTTACTGGCGCTGCGTGCCAGCATCCATCCCGTCGTGCCCTGGCAAGCACCGGGGCCGCCAGGGGCCGAACGGATCAGGCCTTGCCGGTGATCTTGCGATACTTGGCCATCAGCTCTTCTTCGGTTTCCGGACGGTTCTCGTCCAGGGGAATGCAATCCACCGGGCACACCTGCTGGCACTGCGGTTCGTCGTAGTGGCCGACGCACTGGGTGCACAGGTTCGGATCGATGACGTAGATCTCTTCGCCTTGGGAAATGGCCGCGTTGGGGCACTCGGGTTCGCAGACGTCGCAGTTGATGCAATCGTCGGTGATGATCAGGGACATGGGGTACTCCGGCCTGGGCGGTGGGCCCGGGCATGTAGAAACGAATGCGCGCAATTGTGCCGCATTGACGCCCGCAGTGCACGCGGGCGCGATGGCTGACAGCGGGCACAGGCCCCCTTGGCGGGGGCCAGATGGCTTACTTCTTGAAGCGCAGGGTCAAGGCTTCGGCGACGGCCGGGTGGACGAACTTGGTGATATCGCCCCCCAGGGCCGCGATTTCCCGGACCAGCGTCGAGGAAATGAACGAATAGCGTTCGGACGGGGTGAGGAACAGGCTTTCCACGTCCGGAGCCAGCTGGCGGTTCATGTTGGCCAGTTGGAATTCGTATTCGAAATCCGAAACGGCCCGCAGGCCGCGCAGGAAGACATTGGCGTTCTGCTCCTTGGCGAAATGCGCCAATAGCGTCGAGAAGCCCACGACTTCAACGTTGGGCAGGTGCTTGGTCACCTCTCGCGCCAGCTCCACGCGCTGTTCCAGGGGGAAGAGCGGGTTTTTCTTGGGGCTGGCGGCGACGGCGATGATCACGTGGTCGAACAGCCGCGAGGCGCGTTCGACCAGATCGCCGTGGCCCTTGGTAATAGGGTCGAAGGTTCCTGGGTACAGCACTCGGTTCATCGCGTCGTCCTGGCGGGAATCCGTTGGGGAATCGGATGGTATCGCAGCCTTTCCGGTCGGCCAAGTCGCCTTTTGGAGTACCAGTCCCCGCGGGCATCATCGATACCGAGCCTCATCACGCGGTTTTCAAGCGCTCGGCCAGGGCCGTGGCCAGCTGCGCGGTCAAGCCGTACACCGACAGCTGCGGGTTGGCGCCGATGCTGGTGGGGAACAGCGAGCCGTCGTGGATCGACAGGTTATGCAACTGGTGGTGACGGCCGAGGCTGTCGGCCACGGCGACCTTCGGGTCCTGGCCCATGGCGCAGCCGCCCATTACATGGGCGCTGCCCAGGCGGGTGCGGTACAGGGCCAGCTCCAGGCCGTCGATCTGGCTGCGGACCTCGGCCAGGGTCTTGGCGAAGTGTGCATCGCTGTGCAGCGGCTTGACCGCCTTGGCGCCGCCGGCGAACTGGATCTCGGCCATGCTGTGGAAGGCCCGGCGCAGGCCGTCCCAGGCATAGGGCGAGACCTGGTAGTCGAGCACCGGGCTGCCATCGCCGCGCAGTTCGACGTTGCCGCCGGTGCTGTCGGGATGAAAGCCGTCCCGCAGCAGGGCCAGCATGGCGTGGGTATGGGGCAGTTGCTCCATGGTCAGGCCGCTCTGGGGGCCGAAACCGCCCAGCAGGGTGCTGGCCAGGGCGGGTTGCAGCGGCGGTACCTCGAGCTTGTAGGCCATCTTGCCGGTGGTGCCGTCCTGCCATTGGAAATGGTCGGAATAGATTGACTGCGGCGCGCCGTAGAAGGGGTTGATCACCTCATCGAACTGTCCGGCGGAAAAGTTCACCAGGTGCAGGAACGTACGCTTGCCCAGGCGCGAATGCGGGTCCGGGGCATCGGAGCGCAGCAGCAGGGCCGGGCTGTTGATGCCGCCGCCGGACAGCACGTAGTGCTTGGCCTTGACCATGATCTTGCGGCCGGTGGGCGCCACGCAGCGAGCGTCCATGGCCAGGCATTGCAGGCCGGTGACCCGGTCGCCATCGAGTTGCAGGCGGTCGGCCCGGGCCAGGTACAGCAGTTCGCCGCCTTTCTCCAGGGTCGCCGGGATAGTGGTCACCAGCATCGACTGCTTGGCGTTGGTCGGGCAGCCCAGGCCGCAGTAGCCCAGGTTCCAGCAGCCGCGCACGTTGCGCGGGATCACGTGCCAGCTGTAGCCCAGGGCTTCGCAACCCTTGCGGATCACGTCGTTGTTGGCGTTGGGCGGCATGACCCAGGGCGCGACGCCCAGGCGTTGCTCCATCTTCTCGAACCAGGGGGCCATCTCGGCCGAGCTGTGGCCCACCACGCCATGCTCCCGGGCCCAGTGCTCGAGGGTCGGGTCGGGGGTGCGGAAGCTCGAGGTCCAGTTGATCAGGGTGGTGCCGCCCACGGCGCGGCCCTGGAGGATGGTGATGGCGCCGTCCTTGCTCATGCGCCCGATACCTTCCTGGTACAGGCTGGTGTAGGCCTGGTCCTCGAGCATCTTGAAATCGTCGCTGGTCTTGAGCGGGCCTTCTTCGATCAACAGCACCTTGTAGCCGGCGGCGCTGAGGATCTCGGCCGTGGTACCGCCCCCGGCGCCACTGCCGACGATGGCGACATCGGCCTCCAGGGTCAGGTCCTGCTCCAGTTGCGAGCCGTTGTAGGTTTTCCAGCCACGAGTCAGGCCTTCGCGAAACAGATCAGGTACAGGCATATCGGGTGCTCTCTTATTATCGATGTCGTGGCGCAACGGCACGGTAGCCGCGCCTCTCCCGGACGCGGCCAGTGCCAACGGCTGGCTGGGTCAGACCTTGGGCGGTCCGGGGTAGCCGCAGTGGGCCCAGGACTCGGGGCGGGTATACCAGGCCATCATCACCAGTTGCAGCAGCGAAGCGTGGCCCATGCGCAGCAGCGACAGGTAGCTGTTTTCCCAGCGACTGAGGAAGTTGCGGATATCGTCGGCGCTGGCGTTCTCCCAACTGCCCCAGATTCCCGTCAGGGGTCCGCGGGTCACGGCCATGCCCAGCACGTCGAACAGTTGCTGGGTGAGCTTGAGCATCTCCGGAGATAAATGGTTGAGGGCGTTGTCCAGGTTTACCAGGGCGCCGTCGACGGCGGCAGGCATCCTGTCCGCCGCCACGGCACCTTCGAGCATCACTGGGATCAAGGCCCTCAGGAACGGCAACTCATTGCTGCGCAAGATGGCATAACCGTTGGCCGGTGTGCTGGCCGAGCAACCGCTGAGGCTGGCACCCAGGCCGGCGGTAGCCAGGAAGGCACTGGCGCAGAGGCCGATTTTCAGCAGGCCGCGCCGCGACAGCGCGGGTGTTTCAGACAGGCTAGGGGTCATTGTTGTTATTACCCTGCGATCGACTGGTTGAAAAATCTCGGACAGCGACTGCCCTGGCAATCGCTGCGGTTTCGAGGCGCCTAGCGGATGAACAGCTTCTGGATCAGTTTCTGGATCGACTTGCCGTAGGGTGGGTAGATCAGGCGGGCGGCGTTGAAGCGTTGCTTGATGAACACTCCCTTGGCCTTGCTGAAGGTCAGGAAGCCCTCGTGGCCGTGATAATGACCCATGCCCGAGGGGCCGATGCCACCGAAAGGCAGGTCATCCTGGGTCACGTGCAGCAACGTGTCGTTCATGCAGGCGCCGCCGGAGTGGGTCTCGGTGAGGACTCGCTGCTGCTCGGCCTTGTCGTAGCCGAAGTAGTACAGCGCCAGGGGCCGAGGCCGCTCGGTGACATAGGCCAGGGCCTGGTCCAGGGTCTTGTAGGGCACGATGGGCAGGATCGGGCCGAAGATCTCGTCCTGCATCACCGTCATGTCGTCGTTGACATTGAGCAGCAGGCTGTGGGGCAGGCGGCGCTCCTGGCCCTGGTCGAACAGCGGTACCAACTGCGCGCCTTTGCTGGTGGCGTCGCTCAGGTAGCCGTTGAGCCGCGAGAGCTGGCGCTGGTTGATGATCGCGGTGTAGTCGGGGTTGTCCACCAGGGTCGGGAAGAACCCGCGCACCACCTGGCGATAGGTGTCGACGAAGGCCTCGACACGGTCCTCCGGTACCAGCACGTAGTCCGGGGCGACGCAGGTCTGGCCGGCGTTCATGGTCTTGCCGAAGGCGATGCGCTCGGCGGCATCCTTGAGCGGCACGGTATGGGAGACGATGGCCGGGGACTTGCCGCCCAGTTCCAGGGTCACCGGGGTCAGGTTCTCCGCCGCGGCGCGCATCACATGCTTGCCGATGCTGGTGGCGCCGGTGAACAGCAGGTGGTCGAAGCGCAGCTTGGAGAAGGCCATGCCCACTTCCGCCTCGCCCAGGACCACGCAGACCAGGTCTTCGGGGAAGATCCGCGCCAGCAGTTGCTTGAGCAGCAGGCCGGTGGCGGGGGTCGATTCGCTGAGCTTGAGCATGACCCGGTTGCCGGCGGCCAGGGCGCCGGTCAGCGGTCCCATGCACAGGAACAGCGGGTAGTTCCACGGCACGATGATGCCCACAACGCCCAGGGGCTGGTAGATCACCTTGGCCGAGGCTGGCTGGAAGGCCAGGCCGACGGCGCGGCGGGAGGGTTTCATCCAGCGCTTGAGGTGCTTGCGGGCATAGTGGATGCCATGCAGGCTGGGCATGATTTCCGCCAGCAGGGTTTCGTCGGCGCTGCGGTTGCTGAAGTCCTGGCTGATGGCGTCGATCAGCGCCTGGCGTTCGGTGTTGAGCAAGTCCTGCAAGGCCTTGAGCCATTGGTCGCGCTGGGCGGCTGGCGGCATCGGATGGGCGGCATAGGCTCGGCGCTGAGCTTCGAACAGCTCGAGCAGCCCGTCCTGTTGCTGGAGGGAATCCTGAAGGTAGGCGATCTCGGCAGACATGATCGGGCTCCGAATTTTGTGAGGTGGCTAGTTTTTTAGAGCTTATACTCTAGATTGTCAATTGCTCCTCCCATGCCGCTCTCGATTTATCCCCAGGGGGATAGGTCGTAAACTGCCCCCAGTCTTCCGAATAAAGCCCGTATCCATGGCCCCACGTATAAAAACCCGCGAGCGCATCGTCCAGTTCAGCCTCGAACTCTTCAACCAGCAGGGCGAACGCAACGTCAGCACCAACCATATTGCGGCGCATATGGAAATCTCCCCGGGCAACCTGTACTACCACTTCCCCAACAAGCAGGCGATCATCGCCGTGCTCTTCGCCGAATACGAAAGCCTGGTGGACAGCTTCCTGCGCCCACCGCCCGGGCGCGCCGTCACTGTGGAGGACAAGCGCTATTACCTGCAGGCCCTGCTGGCGGCCATGTGGCGCTACCGCTTCCTGCACCGCGACCTGGAGCACCTGTTGGACAGCGATCCCGACCTGGCGGCGCGCTACCGGCGTTTCTCCCAGCGCTGCCTGATCCAGGGCATGGCTATCTACGGGCGTTTCGTCGATGCCGGGATCATCGCCATGGACAGGGTGCAGATCGAATCCCTGACCCTCAATGCCTGGATCATCCTCACTTCCTGGGTGCGGTTCCTGTGCACCACCCGTGAGAACTCCACCCACCTGAGTGAAGAAGCGATCAAGCGTGGCGTCTACCAGGTGCTGGTCCTGGAAGCCGGCTTCGTCACCGAGCAGGCGCGGGACGAGGTCAACAAACTGTTCGAAGAGTTTTACGTGCCCCTGGCCCAAGCCCTGGAAGAAGTGCAGTAGGATCGAGCCTTCGACACGTATTCACAGGAGCCCGCTATGCCCCTCGCGCAATTGATCAGCCCGCTAGCCCTGGACCAGAAGAGACAGCAGCCCGGCCTGGTGATTCTGGATTGTCGCTTTGCCCTGGAAGACCCGGACTACGGGCAACGCAGCTATGCCGAGGGGCACTTGGCCGGGGCGCACTTCGCCGACCTGAACCGGGACTTGAGCGGACCCGTGGTCAAGGGCGCGACCGGCCGGCACCCGTTGCCGGACCCGGCCCGGCTGGTGGAGCGCTTGCAAGCCTGGGGGATCGATAACGACAGCCAGATCGTGCTGTATGACGATGGCCCCGGCGCTTATGCCGCCCGCGCCTGGTGGCTGCTGGCCTGGCTGGGCAAGCGTGAAGGCGTGTTCATCCTCGATGGCGGCCTCAAGGCCTGGCATGCCGCGGGCCTGCCCCTGAGCCTGGATCCGCCGCCCGCCGTCCTCGGCCACTTCAGCGGCCAGCCGGACCCGCACCTGCTGCTGGACGCGGCGCACTTGCAACAGCACCTGGGCCAGCCGGACCTGACCCTGCTGGACGCCCGGGCCCTGCCGCGTTTTCGTGGCGAAGTGGAACCTATCGATCCGGTGGCCGGGCACATTCCCGGCGCGCAGTGCGCGGCGTTCACCGACAACCTGGGCAGTGATGGGCGTTTCCTGCCGGCCGAGCAGCTCAAGCAACGCTTTGCCGAAAAACTCGCCGGGCGTTCACCGGAGCAGTTGGTGGCCTATTGCGGTTCGGGCGTGACGGCCTGTCATAACCTGTTCGCCCTGTGCCTAGCCGGGTACCCCCTGGCCCGCCTGTATGCCGGCTCCTGGAGCGAGTGGATCACCGATTCCCAGCGGCCTGTGGCCAAGGGCGACTGAGCCGTCGTGGCGGGCCTGGCAGCCCCAGGCCGCGCTTCACCTCCACCAGGCCCAAGCCTGGCCTTTACGCGAGCATGCCGGGTTCAGGGTGCCTGCAAGGCGCTGCGGTAGGCCGCCGGGGCTACCCCATAGACCTGCTTGAACTGCCGGTTCAGATGGCTCTGGTCGGCGAACCCCAGTTGGGTCGCCACCTCCAGCGGCAGGCAGCCGTCGCGCAGCAGGGCCCGGGCCTTGGCGATGCGCTGCTGCATCAGCCAGGTGTGAGGCGGAATCCCGGTGGCGCGGCGGAATACCCGGGCAAAGTGAAATGGCGACAGGTTCACCGCCGCCGCCAGCTCCTCCAGCGAGGGCGGTTCAGCCAACCGGCTACGCAGCAATTCCTTGGCTTGCACTATGGCCCGATGTTCCTGCCCGGGTTCGCGGGGCGCCTTGACCTTGGCGTGGCGTTGCAGCAGCAGGAGCAGCATGTCCCGCCACAGGGTCTGTTGTTGAAGGGCGGTGGCCGGGCTTTCCAGCAGGTGATGCAGATGACTGAAACCCGTGACCAGATCCGGGTCGCGGTACAGCGTCGCGCCGAAGGCTGGCAAGGTGCCACTGGGTAGCTCCAGCTCGTCCAGCAGCCCCAGCACCTGTCGGTTGTCCGGGTAGAAGGCCCGGTACAGCCAGCCGTCCTCGGTGCCCTTGGCCCCGGTGTGCAGTTCATCGGGGTTGATCAGCACCAGGGTGCCGCTGCCCGCCAGGTGTTCGGCGCCCCGATAGCGGTAGCGCTGGGCGCCTGCCATGATCATGCCGATCACGAAGCCATCATGCACATGGGGTACGAAGCGGTGCTCGATGTAGCGCGCGGACAGCAACTCGATTCCGGTCAGGGGCGCGCTTTGCCAGAAGTGGATCGACTCCCGGGACGACTTATCCATGGCGTCCCAGGCCTGCCAGCCACTGGGGAATCCGGCGCTCCAGATAGTAGCCGGGACGCTTGAGGGTGCCGTCGACGAACCCCACGTGGCCGCCCTTGGCCTGCAGCTCGAAGCGGGTGCTGGTCGACAGTTCGCTGGCTTCGGGCAGGCTGTGGGGGAACACGAATGGGTCGTCGGCGGCCTGGATGATCAGGGTCGGCGTGCGGATTTCCCCGAGGAAATAGCGGCTGGAGGCGCGCCGGTAATAGTCCTGGGCATCGGCAAAGCCATGCAGCGGCGCGGTGACCCGGCCATCGAAGTCCCAGAAGGTGCGCATCCGCGTCAGCGGGCCCAACTGCGCCAGGGTCGCCAGGCCTTCATGGCGGCCGTCGTGCTGGAACTGGCGCTGCTTGTCCTTGATGTAGGCCAGCATCTGGCGCATGAAGTGCGCCTGGTAGATCCGCGAAAACCCCTGGCCGATGCGATCGGCACACTGGTCCAGGCGAAATGGCACCGACACCGCGGTGGCGCCTTGCAGGAAACTGGCGCTACCGGTTTCCCCCAGGTACTTGAGCAGCACGTTGCCACCCAGGGAGTAACCCACCGCATACAGCGGCGCCTGGGGGCGCTTGGCCCGCAGGTGGGCGATGGCTGCGGCCAGGTCTTCGCTGGCGCCGGAGTGATAGCTGCGTGGCAGCAGGTTGGGCTCGCCGGAGCAGCCACGCCAGTTCAGCGCCGCACTGGCCCAGCCCTGCGCCGCCAGGGCTTGCTGCAGGCCGGCCACATAGTGCGAGCTGGAGGAGCCGGTCAGTCCATGCAGCACCAGCACCAGCGGTGCCTCGGCGCTATGGGGGCCGTGCCAGTCCAGGTCGAGGAAGTCGCCATCGTCCAGCCACAGGCGTTCGCGCTGGTGCTGTAGCGCGGTGGCCGGACGCCACAGCGGGCCCCACAGGGTCTGCAGGTGCGGATTGCCTAGGCCGAAGGCGGGGATGAAGCGATCTGGCGAGTCGGGCACGGGGAGTATCTCGATGCAGCGGTACGCGGCCCGGCCGGGCCGCGTACCTTGTTCCGGCCGGCGTTAGCCAGCGTTGTCTGCCATACGTTGCCACAAGGCGTAATACACCTGCCCGGATTTTTGTTCACGGTGCAGGCGCCAGCGCATCGGCAGGCCCAGGGAGGAAGGGGCGGCCTCGCTTTCGGTGTAGATCCAGGCGTCGTCCGCCAGCCAGCCGCGCTCTTCCAGCAGGGCGCAGGCGGTGGGTAGCAGGTCCTGGTGGAAGGGCGGGTCGAGGAACGCCAGGTCGAAGGCGCTCGCCGGCTGGGTCTCCAGGTAGCGCAGGGCGTCGGCGGTCTGCACTTGAGCGACGGTGCAGCGCAGGGTGCCCAGGTGCTCGCGCAGGCTGGATACCGCGACGCTGCTGTTGTCCAGGGCCAGGCCACTGGCGGCGCCACGGGACAGGGCCTCGAGGAATACCGCGCCGCTGCCGGCGAACAGGTCGATCACCTTGGCCCCGGGCACGTAGGGCGCGAGCCAGTTGAACAGGGTCTCGCGCACCCGGTCCGGGGTCGGGCGCAATCCCGGCAGGTCGGGGAAGCTCAGCTTGCGGCTGCGCCACTCGCCGCCAATGATGCGCAGCTGGCCCACGCCGTTGTGTGGGTTGTGGGCGGGTTTCTTGGTGGGACGGGCTGGACGGGCCATCAGTGCTCCGGAACCCCGAGCGGCTGCTCGGCGGGTTTGTCAGTAGGGGGTGGTAGCGGCTTCTGGGCGACGGTCGGGCCGGCGCTGACGATCACCATCTTGTCGACGCTCAAATGTTTGTTCATGGCGGCCTTGACCTGCTCCACGGTCAGCGCCTGGGATTGGCGCATGAAGTCTTCCAGGTAGCTCAACGGCAGATTGTAGAAGCCCATGGCGCCCAGCTGGCCGACGATATCGGCGTTGCTGGCGGTGGACAGCGGGAAGCTGCCGGCCAGTTCGCGCTTGGCATCGTCCAGTTCCTTCTGGGTCGGGCCGTTCTTCAGGTACTCGGCGAACACGTCCTGCACCAGCTTGAGGGTGCCTTCGCTCATTTCGGCGCGGGTCTGCAAGTTGATCATGAACGGGCCACGAACCTGCATCGGGGTGAACCCGGAATAGACGCCGTAGGTCAGGCCGCGTTTTTCCCGGACTTCGCTCATCAGCCGGGTGCCGAAACCGCCGCCGCCAAGGATCTGGTTGCCCAGGGAGACCGCAGCGTAGTCCGGGTCGTCACGGTCGATCCCCAGTTGCGCCAGCAGCAGGTTGGTCTGGGTCGAAGGGAACTCGATATGGCCGATGCTCGCCCTGGGCGGGCTGGGTGGGGCGGGCTTGGCCCGGGCCTGGGCACTTGGTAGGGCGGGGGAGGCCGCGGCGGGAAAAGCCCCCGCATCGTTGGCGGAGGGGGGG